>JAKOWL010000247.1 GCA_029781535.1 Pseudomonadota bacterium | reverse complement strand
ATCCCAACTTGGGCTGGGTGGGTCGAATTCCTGGTTTGGCTGCTGGTGGCGATTTATCTGGTCATGTTGCTGCCTGATTTGAATGCAGCTAAAGCGGTGCTGTCTACCGTTGCGTTGTTTGCGGTGCTGGTATTTGCGCACTTTTTCCTGATGACTCAAAAGGGCTGGTGGCTACAGTTGGCAATGCCAATGACTTTGTTGTTAACTGGCCATGCTTTATTGACGACAAAGCGCTATTTCCTGACCGAGACGGGCAAGCAAAAAGCTGAGGCTGTATCCGCAGAAAGTAATCGAGACCTTGCCTTGATGTTCCAAAGCCAAGGGCAACTCGATATGGCATTCGACCGCTTTAAGAAGTGTCCAATAGACGACGCGTTAATGGGTGCGATGTATAACCTGGGATTGGACTTTGAACGCAAACGCCAGTTTAGTAAGGCAGAAGCTGTGTTTGCATACGTTGGGGAATATCGCCCGGATTATAAGGATGTCTCTCAAAGAATTAGCCGTTCCCGTTATATGGCTGAAACGGTGGTTTTGGGGAGTGGTATGGGCCGCGCCAATGAAGGTACCCTGATGCTTGGTGATGGCGATATGGAAAAACCCATGTTAGGGCGCTATATGGTCGAGAAAGAGCTTGGCAAAGGTGCGATGGGTGTGGTTTATCAGGGGCGTGATCCAAAGATAGGGCGTATCGTAGCTATCAAGACACTTGCATTGTCCAGTGAGTTCGAGGAGAGCGAGCTGAAGGATGTGAAAGCGCGTTTCTTTCGGGAGGCTGAGACTGCAGGGCGGCTTAACCACCCCAATATCGTCACGATTTATGATGCCGGCGAGGAGCATGATCTCGCATATATAGCGATGGAGCTATTAAAGGGCGAGGATCTGACTTCTTATGCGCAGCCAGACCATCTATTGCCTATTAATAAACTGTTGCCCATCATCATCAGGGTCGCAGAGGCACTGGATTATGCGCACGGTCAGCATGTCGTGCATCGAGATATCAAGCCATCCAATATTATGTATGATGCAGAGGCAGATGTCGTCAAGGTGACGGATTTCGGAATCGCGAGAATCACTGATACATCCAAGACCAAGACGGGCGTGGTGTTAGGTACACCCAGTTATATGTCTCCTGAACAATTGGCCGGCAAAAAACTGGATGGAAGGTCGGACATTTTTTCCTTGGGGGTGACATTATATTCCCTGTTGACAGGGAGCTTGCCTTTCAAGGCGGATTCGATGGCGGCATTGATGTATAAGATTGCAAATGAACCTCAGCAGGATATTCTTCAGCTCAATCCTGCTTTGAACAAGCGTCTAGCCGCTGTGGTGAATAAGATGCTGGAAAAGAATGTGTTGCAGCGCTATCAGAGAGGCAAGCAGGTTGCCGAAGATTTGCAGCAAATACTGGATGCGCAAGGATAACGAATGAGTGTTACAGAAGCAATTGAAGTTGTAAGCTTGACAGACGTAGGGCTATGCCGGACGCATAATGAGGATGCGTTGGCGAGTGATTTGGGTATCGGATTGCTGGTGCTTGCAGATGGGATGGGTGGGTATAAGGCGGGTGAGATTGCGAGCGAAATTGCTGTGTTGACCATCATGGCTGAAATGAGTGAGGTGATGTACGACGAATCAGCTTCTGGAAAATTCCAGATAGAGAATCTAATTGAGCATTTGTCCAAAGCCGTATCACGCGCCAATCATACCATCTATCATATATCCGAGAACCAGCCGCAGTGTGCCGGCATGGGGACTACGCTTGTCCTAGGTCTGTTTTATGACAACAAGCTGATTGTTGGTCATATTGGGGATTCTCGGCTATATCGGTTGCGTGACGGGGTACTGGAGCAACTCACGGAGGATCATTCGTTATTGCAGGAGCAAATCAACCTTGGCTTAATCAGTAAGGAGCAGGCAAGAACGGCTGATTATAGGAATCTGGTCACGCGTGCGTTGGGAGTAGATTTGACGGTTGAACTGGATTTAAATCAACACACAGTGGAAATAGGTGATTTATACTTGCTATGTTCTGATGGTTTGACAGATATGCTGGAAGACGCAGTGATTCATGAGACGCTTGTACTGGCTGGGCATGGAATGGAAAAGGCTGCGGCAGAGTTGATACGTCAGGCTAATGATGCCGGCGGCACGGATAATATTTCCGTGATGTTGGCAAGAATCCACAAGGATTACGCGATGAAAAATGGCTGGGCGCAGCGAATATTTGGCAAAGCTAAGGTTAAAACCAAGACATCAGCGAAGTGACGAGGGCATGTATGGCAAAACTACGTTTTTCTCTTGAAGGTAAGCAACTGGCAGAATACACTATAGATAAGGAGCGTATGACGATAGGTCGTCGTCCAAGCTGTGATGTGCATATTGATAACATGGCAGTCAGTGGCCAGCATGCAGCTATCATCACAATTGGCAATGATTCGTTCCTGGAAGATATGGATAGTACAAACGGGACCAAGGTCAATGGCAAGCCCATCAAGAAATATGTATTGCATCATGGTGACCAAATCGAACTTGGTAAATATCAGCTTACTTATATCAACGAAGATCAGCCGTCGTTAGAATCTGCGCTTACTAAGGTCCCGTTGGATAAAGTGACCGCGTTCATGCAGCCTCCTAAGTCGAATCCACAAGAGCCCCAGTTTGCCGGCAAACCTGATGTCGAAGCAACTCAGCCTATCATGTTGAAAAACTTCGGACATTTGAAAGTGATTGATGGGGATGATGCAGGAAAAGAAATCCTGCTGAATCGCGCTTTGCTGACTTTGGGAAAATCTACAACCCAAGTGGCTGTGCTTACCAAGCGGCCGGAGGGTTATTTCTTGACCCATGTGGAAGGTGAAAACATGCCAACAGTTAATGACAAGCCTATTGGCGTGCAGGCGCATCAATTAGCCGATCAGGATATTATCGAAGTCGGAGGTGTTAAGATGCGGTTCTATACTCATTAGATTTTCGCTCTGATGCAAAAAGGATAATAAAAAATGCGCGAATCAGAATTAGTCAATCAACTCGAGCGACTGCATGGCATCGGTATTGCCTTGTCATCAGAGCATGACAGCCAGCGTTTGCAAGAAATTATCCTGCTGGGCGCCAAAGAGCTTACGAATGCCGATGGCGGTACTTTATATACCGTGACCGGGGATGACAAACTCAAGTTCGAGATCATGCGCACCCATAGTCTGGGTATTGCCATGGGCGGCACGACAGGAGTCGATATTCCATTCCCGCCTTTGCCTATCTATCTGGAAAATGGGCAGCCCAATCTGAATATGGTTGCCGCCTATAGTGTGGCAAAAGAACAGACAGTCAATATCAAAGATGCTTATCTGACTGAGGGGTTTGATTTTTCTGGTACGCGTAAATTCGATGAAAAGACCGGCTATCGTTCCCAGTCTTTCCTGACAGTGCCGATGAAGAATCACGAGAACAAGATCATTGGTGTATTGCAACTGATTAATGCAATTGACCCAGCTAGTGGAAAGATCATTCCGTTTTCCGAATCCCATCAAAGACTCGTCGAGTCGCTCGCCTCGCAAGCGGCGGTAGTGTTGACCAACAAAAACTTGATCGATGGCCTCAAGAATTTATTTGAATCTTTCATCAAGCTGATTGCCGATGCCATTGACGAAAAGTCTCCATATACTGGCGGGCATTGCCAGCGTGTACCTAGATTGACCATGATGTTGGCTGAAGCCGCAGTCAATACGCAGAACGGCGCATTGAAAGATTTCTCAATGACGGAGGATGAGCTTTACGAGCTCAAGATCGCGGCTTGGTTACACGATTGCGGCAAGGTGACTACGCCGGAACATGTCATGGATAAGGCTACTAAGCTGGAGACCATATTCGACCGTGTGCATTTGATTGATACCCGTTTTGAATTATTAAAGGCGCAGGAAGAGAACAGATGCCTGATGCAGGCATTTGATGCCGCTAATGCCGGGCAGCCGGTCAATAGCAAACAGCTTAGGTACGAGATAAAGTCGGTGAAGAAACGTCTGGATGACGATAAGAGCTTTATTCGCAAGGTGAACTTCGGTAGCGAATCCATGCGCCCCGAGGATCAGCAACGTGTGAAAGATATCGCGAACTATGAGTATGTGAATGATGCCGGGCAAAAAGTGAGGTTTCTGAGTGATGATGAAGTACACTGCCTGACGATTACACGCGGTACGCTGACGCCGGAAGAGCGGGAAATCATCAACAACCATATCGTCGTGACTATCAATATGCTGGAGTCGCTGCCGTATCCTGAGCATCTGAAGCGAGTGCCGGAATATGCAGGCGGCCACCATGAGCGTATGGATGGAAGTGGTTATCCCAAAGGGCTGAGGCGTGAGGAAATGTCTGTGCCTGCCCGTATCATGGGGGTGGCGGATATTTTTGAAGCATTGACTTCCAAAGACAGGCCTTACAAGAAAGCCAAAACTTTGTCAGAGACGCTGACTATTCTCACCAGGATGAAACGGGAGCAGCATATCGATCCGGATATTTTCGACCTGTTTATCCGCGAAAAAATATATCTGAAATATGCCGAGGAGTTTCTTGATAAGGAACAGATAGACGATGTGGATGAAGAGCGTATTTTAGGTGCTAGTTAGAGCAAATGGGTGGTTATTCCGCTGGGAGAAACATTCAGATAGCTGCCTTGTTCATACCAGTCACCCAATACCCAGCGCGTGCAACGGTGTCCGTCTATCTCATGTACATGCATCGCCGGGCGATGTGTGTGGCCATGTATCAATAATTCTGGGTAGTGATGTTTCGAGAGCAACTGACGTACGGCATCCGGATTCGCATCCATGATATCCATGGATTTGATGGATTTCTCGCGATCACTTGCAGAGCGCAGTTGTTCAATGATGGCGATGCGCTGGTCAAGCGGCTGGGCCAAGAAGTTCTTTTGCCAATCAGGTTGACGTACTTGCTGACGGAACACTTGGTATGCAACATCATCTGTGCACAAAGCATCTCCGTGACTGATCAGAATGCGCTTGCCATATAGCATGATGCTGGATGGGTCTGCGAGCAGGGTAACGCCTGTTGTCCGGGCGAATGCTTCACCTATCAGGAAATCCCGGTTCCCATGTATGAAAAAGATGGGTAGGCCAGCTTGTGTAAGTGCGCTGAGGCTGGCGATGGTGGAGTCATGAAAGCCAGCGGTGATGTAGTCGTCACCGGGCCAATATTCGAACAAGTCACCCAGGATATACAATCCATCAGCTTGGCTGGCGATTCGGGATAAGAAATCGCCAAATGCTGCAGTGATGGCTGGCCGCGTATCGCACAAATGCAAATCCGAGATAAACAGGGTGTGCTGCATGGCGATTATGGCCAGCTAAGGATTAATTAGCAAACTTCGGCTTTTTCAATCACGACAGGGTCTACAGGTACATCCTGATGTCCAGCGCGGCTGGTAGTTTTGACAGCCTTGATCTGGTCCACGACATCCATGCCGGAAGTGACTTTGCCAAATACGCAGTAGCCCCAGCCGTTTGGTGTAGGGGATGTGTGGTTGAGGAAATCGTTGTCAGCCACATTGATGAAGAACTGTGCAGATGCAGAGTCCGGGATAGAGGTACGTGCCATCGCGATGGTGTATTTGTCATTGCTCAAGCCGTTGTTGGCTTCGTTCTTGATTGGCGCGTCCGTGCCTTTTTGTTTCATGTTGACATCAAAACCGCCGCCTTGAATCATGAAGCCGTTAATGACGCGATGAAAGATAACGCCATCGTAAAAGCCTTTTTCTACGTAATCCAAAAAGTTTTTAACAGTGATAGGCGCCTTTTCAGCATCCAGTTCGATGGTGATGTCACCAAAATTTGTCGTGAGCTTAACCACAAAATATCCTTATGTTATAGGGTTGGAAAGTTACTGGGTAGCTTCTGCCACCAGCTTGATTCGTTTGATGATGATGGCTCTGATGGGTACGTCGGAGAAGCCGCCAGCGCTGCCAGTGGGTAATGAGCCAATCTTTTTCACCACATCAAAACCTTTGGTGACCTTACCAAACACACAGTAGCCAATCAGCTCCGGCTCCGGACCTTGATGATTCAGAAAAACATTGTCCACCAGGTTGACGAAGAATTGTGAAGTAGCCGAGTTGGGGTCCATCGTTCTTGCCATCGCGATGGTGCCGGGTTGATTCAGCAATCCGTTATCCGCTTCATTCACGATGGGCGCGCGTGTTGGCTTTTCTATCATGTCCCGCTCAAAACCACCACCTTGAATCATGAAGTTGTTAATGACACGATGAAAGATGGTATTGGTATAAAAACCATCTTTAACGTATTGCAGAAAATTGGCGACGGTCTTGGGCGCTTTTTCCGGATAAAGCTCAACAGTGAAGTTTCCCTGTGAGGTCTCAATCTCCACTGCAGGGCCTGCGAAAGCAGCGCTTGTGCAAGCCAGTAGGTATGCGGCAATCAGACTGCGTAATAGCTGCATTTATGCCGCTCCTTCATACAGAATTCTCCATTGTTTGTTCTCATAAACCCAATACTGACGTTTGCGCATCTTGTTTTGGAGTGTAGAACTCTTAAAGTCTTGCTCAAAATTAACCACAACGATTTTTTGACCTTCGCTTTCTGCGCTGGACGGGTAGCTGAACATGCTCACGTCCCCGATATCGACACTCACCTTAGACTTGTTTGCCTGTATGCTGCGCTTGTAATCGGCCCAGCGTTGCAGGTTGCCGTCGCTGTAAAAAAACTGCTTGGAATAATGCCTCAGATAAGCGTCAGTATTTTGCGATGCCCAATCTTTGCGCCAAGTCTCAATTTCGGACATCAGCGATGTTTCGATATCCCCTTGAGATGTTTTTGCGTTCTGCCAGTCTTCATCGTTAACAATGAAGACGGGTGTATTGCCTCGCTCCAAGAATGGTGCGAGTGCGTTCAGGTCTGGGTTGCTCAGGACAACGCAGCCATCGCTAGCGCGCGGTGGACGGCTATATGTGTCATGTGGTGTGCCATGCAGCCATATGCCCTTGCCGGTTTTGTTCTGATGCTGGTCAATCTCATTAGGATAATTCAAGGGGTAAGCGCCATCGCCATAGATATCATCCAATGATTGCTTGAGTTTCGCTCCGGCAAAATATAAACCGATAGGCGTGCGCTTATCTCCTTCAATATTCTTTCCGGCCCCATTTTTGCCTATCGTTACATAGTAATCGGCAGTGTATTTCAAACCTTGCTCGGTTTTTTTGTACAGGAATAAACGTGATTTTTGCGTGTCGACAACAATCAGATAATTCTGCGAATCATCCATTTTTGCCAGCAGGTTGGGTGTTTCAGGAGGAGGTTCATTTGACAAGTAATGCTCGATGCGAGTGCGTGCCTCTTCACGCAATCCCTCGATTTTTTCTTGTGAAACAGTAGGTGCTGCGTCAGGGTTCGGGCTGCCAAAAGCCTTTAGTGCCTGTCCCTGTGAACTTAAAAGGTCACCACGTATCAAGTGTGCCAATTTGAAGTTAGGCACCTGCTTGATAAGCTGGTCGACTGTATTCAGCGCCTGTTTGGTGTTCCCTTGGGAGATTTCCTGCAGGCTTTTTACCAGCAAACTATCAATCAAGCTGCGCCCCAGTTGGCGCACCATATCCTTTTTTGCCAGATTGCCGTGGTTGATGGCAGTTGCGTTCCATGGCAATAGAGCGCAGCTGGCAATGAGGCAGTATTTAATGGTTTTTGATAACTTTTTGTGCAACATCGCTCACTTAATCAATATAACTTTGAGATTGGTCGCATACTAGTTCGATGCAATTTCCTCATCAATCAGCCATGCCCCGCCAGCTTTCTTCATCATCAGGATTTTTTCGGTACGAATCGGTTTCCCATCAGCACGGTAGATTTGTTTAAAGGTGACTTTCGCATTGTCTGCGCCGTTCATTGCCACTTTAAGATTGCCAAGTTCCACAGCAATGTTTTTTGGCTTACTGATGCGTTCCCGGCGTGTTTGTTCCCATGCCTTGCGGCTTTGGCCTTTAGCAGGTTTGAAGCTGTCTGCATAGCTGGATAGATATTTGTCTGCATCTTTATCTGACCAGGCTTTTGCCCAAGCATTCACGGCGTCGGCAACCGCGTCTTCATCCTTAGTGGCAGGCGCCGTATCTACTTTTGCCGGCTCAGGTTTCTTGTCAGCCGGTCTGATAGGTTGGGTGCCTGCTTTGATAGGTTTCGCTGGTTCTGCCTTGGCAGGCTCTATTTTGGCAGGCTCTGCCTTTGCAGCGACAACGGTCTTGTTGCCAGTGCCGAACAAATCTTTGATCATGGCCAGTTTGTTTTGCGCACGCGAGTTGCCATTGTCCAGTTGTAGTGCTTTGTCATAGGCTTCTGATGCCATGCGGGCATAGATATCGCCTAGGTTCTCATGGGCGATCGCGTAGCTTGGATGCGTTTTTATAGCGGTTTCCAAGGCTTTTTTGGCCTGGTCGTATTGGCCGCCTTCTGCATACAAAACTGCCAGATTGTTATAAGGCTCTGGCAGGCTAGGGTACTTCTGTGTCAAATCGGTAAAGGCCTTGATGGCGTCGTCGCGTTTGCCGCTCTCGGCCAGGATGATGCCTTTCATGAACATGCCTTGTGCGTCTTTGGGGTTGGCTGCCAAGTAAGCATTGATGCGCTCCAATGCTTGTGCCTGTTGTCCTTGCTCGGATAGCTGTGAAATGTCTTTCAGTTCATCGGCCACAGCCTCCACTGCGGTCAGTGCTCCAATCAACAAAAGCGGCGCCAATAGTTTTGTTAGTAAAACGCTCTTCATGGTCATTATGTTATACTGATTCTGGTTAAGAAAGGCCAATTCTACCAATTGCTTAGCTAACATCCAATAGTTCATCAGATATAAAGCGCAATTATCTGGTTTTATTGGAAATTTATATTGATAATTGATTATTCGCGCGATTTTTAGTCCATGTTAAGCATCTACAATACGCTCACACGTCGCAAGGACGTTTTTGTTCCCATTCAGCCAGGTAAAGTCCGCATGTATGTATGCGGGATGACGGTTTACGATTTTTGCCATCTTGGTCATGCGCGTGTCATGGTGGTGTTCGATATGGTGTCGCGCTGGTTCCGTGCCAGCGGTTTCGATGTCACTTATGTACGCAATATCACGGACATTGATGACAAGATCATCAAGCGTGCCAACGAGAATGGCGAGACGATCGATAAATTGACCCAGCGTTTCATTGACGCCATGGATGAGGATTCTGCCAAGCTAGGCATTATCCGTCCGGATATCGAGCCGCGCGCCACCCAGTATATTCAGGGCATGCTGGACATGATAGCCACGTTGATTGAAAAAGGGCATGCCTATCATGCGGACAATGGCGACGTGTTCTACAGCGTGCGTAGTTTTGCCGAGTATGGCAAATTGTCTGGCAAGTCACTGGAGGATTTGCGTGCTGGCGAGCGGGTGGAAGTCGACAGTTTCAAGAAGGATCCGATGGATTTTGTGCTGTGGAAATCCGCCAAGCCGGGTGAGCCAAGCTGGGATTCACCTTGGGGCCCCGGGCGTCCTGGCTGGCATATCGAATGCTCGGTGATGAGCGCTTCGCATCTGGGCAGGCATTTTGATATTCACGGGGGTGGGATGGATCTGCAGTTCCCGCATCACGAGAATGAGATCGCGCAATCCGAAGGTGCGCATGGCTGTGTGATGGCGAACACCTGGATGCATAATGGGTTTGTGCGCGTGGACGACGAGAAGATGTCCAAGTCGTTGGGCAACTTCTTCACGATACGCGAGGTGCTGAAAAAATACGACCCGGAAGTGGTGCGTTTCTTCATTCTGCGCGCACATTATCGCAGCCCACTCAATTATTCCGACGCACACTTGGATGATGCCAAAGCATCTTTGACTAGACTATATACTGCTTTGCGCTGGAAGGAAGTGAGCACTAATAATATAGACTGGAATCACCCGCAAGCGGCACGATTCAAGGACGCAATGGACGACGATTTCAATACGCCGGAAGCGATGGCGGTGCTGTTTGATCTGGCGAATGAATTGAATAAAACCGGTTCTGGTGAAACGGCAGCGCTATTGAAAAATTTGGGTGGTGTGGTTGGTTTGTTGCAGCGTGAGCCAAATGAGTTTTTACAAGGAACCACGCAAAATTTATATGCATCACTATTTGTAAACAATAATACTTTTTTCAGCCCAACGGTAACTAATTACGATAATCAAAAAATTGATGAATTGATTAAAGTGCGTATTGAAGCCAAAAAAGCCAAGAACTTTGCTGAGGCTGATCGCATCCGCAAAGAGCTTGCCGATGCTGGAATCGTTTTGGAAGATACGCCGCAAGGCACGACTTGGCGTAGAGCTTAATCCTATGTACAAAATGTGGTTTTCTCTTGTTGATGACCACTTGGCGATTGACCGGGATGGTATCGTTAGATAAAAAAATGCAGGCCAACGCGGCATTTTGCCTGATTGGTCGACATTGTCTGGCGCAATTGCATATCAATCAGACGTTCACTCTGCAAAGCGATGACCCTGAAGGCGTGCATCAGATGCGCATAGCTTTGCGCCGTTTGCGTGCTGCCATGGGGGCGTTCCGTCCTGTGCTGGATGCAGAAGAATACGCCAGGCTAGCCAATGAGGTGCATTGGGCCGCGGCCACTCTCGGTGCTGCGCGTGATCTGGATGTATTCCTGAACGAAACATTCCCGCTGTTGTTTGAGCAGCTTAACCATGACCCTTGCCTGCTCGGACTGCAAGACAGGGCCAGAATAGCCAAAAAAGAGACTTATGTTAAGGCTCGGGCTATGCTGAAATCTCGGCGATTTCAGAGAATGTTGCAATCGTTTGAGGCATGGTTTGAAAGCATGCCTTCTGACGAACATCAGGAGAAAGTCAAGAAGGTAGCGGAAGAGCGACTACGCAAACGATACAAACAACTGCTGCGGTACGGACAGTCGCTAGGCCAGGCAACCATACCTGAGCGTCATCGTGCACGCATTGCATGCAAAAAGCTGCGCTATTCGGTAGAGTTTTTCAACAGCCTTTATCAGGCTAATGATGCACATAAGTTTCTGAAATGCCTGGTTAAATTGCAGGATGCACTTGGAGTGCTCAATGACATGGCCGTTACTGCCGGGCTTGTCAGCAAATTGGCTGGACGCCATCCAAACAAAGGGATGGGCGATGCGTTACATATTTTTTCTGGCTGGAACAGTTGTCGATACATGCGTCAGCTGACCGAGGCAGAAAAGGTGATGCATGCATTTTCTAAACTGAAACCTTTTTGGTAGCAAGCTGAAATGATTGCAATGACTGGCATGCGGCTTTTTGACAAAAATATGGTTTGGCGCGCTACTCCACAGTGCCTGGCTAAATAGGCTAGAATAAAGTTTTTAAATTAATTGAAGGTTATACATGCCTGTAAAACTTACTGCCCCGGAAGCCGCGTCCTTATTGCCTGTCAGGGGCGTCGAATTGGGATATGCGCAAGCGCATGTGCGTAAGCCTAACCGCAAAGATGTACTGGTGATTAAACTGGCGGAAGGCACGACGGTGGCAGGCGTGTTCACGCTCAACCGTTTCTGTGCTGCACCGGTGACTGTGTGCAAGGAACATCTTGCTGCAAACAAAGGCATTCGTGCGATTCTGGTCAATACCGGTTGCGCCAATGCAGGCACGGGTGAGGATGGCTTGAGTCGCGCCAAGCAAAGCTGTGATGCTTTGGCTAGTAAGTTGAGCATTCAGGCCAGTCAGGTATTGCCGTTTTCGACGGGCGTGATCCTTGAGCCGTTGCCAGTGGATAAGGTCATCGCTGGCTTGCCAGCCGCGATTGACAACCTGAAGGCGGATAACTGGCTGAATGCTGCCGAAGCGATCATGACGACGGATATTGTTGCCAAAGGTACGTCGCGCCAATTTCAGCTGGATGGTAAAACGGTGACCATTACCGGCATCAGCAAGGGGTCCGGGATGATTCACCCGAACATGGCGACCATGCTGGGCTACGTTGCAACTGATGCGGCCATTAGCCAATCTGCTTTGCAGGCAATTATCCAATACGCCGTGAACAAATCGTTCAATTGCATCACGGTGGACGGAGATACCAGTACCAACGACAGCCTGATCCTGATGGCGAGTGGCCTGGCAGGAAATGCGGTAATCGATGAGAGTTCTCCGGATTTCACTGTAATTCGCGACAAGTTGACTGAAGTTGCAGTCGAATTAGCGCAAGCCATTGTGCGCGATGGTGAGGGTGCGACCAAGTTCATGACTGTGCGAGTGGAAGCGGGCAAAAACGAAGAAGAGTGCCGCAAAGTGGCTTATGCGATTGCGCATTCACCGCTCATCAAAACGGCGTTCTTCGCATCCGACCCGAATCTGGGTCGAATTCTGGCGGCTATTGGCTATGCTGGTATCGATGACTTGGATGTCAACAATATGGAGCTTTATCTGGGCGACGTTCTGGTGGCGGAGAAGGGTGGCCGCGCAGCTAGTTATGTGGAAGAGCAGGGTGCCGCCGTGATGAAGGAAAGTGATATTTTGGTACGTGTAGTGCTGAATCGTGGCAAGGCAGACTGCACCATTTGGACGTGTGATTTTAGCTATGACTACGTCAAAATCAACGCTGATTATAGGTCTTGATGGATAAACTGGAAAATCTTGTTTCACGCGCTGAAGGACTGATTTCAAAGCTGGAGAGACTGTTGCCCATCCAGCCGCCTGCCCCGGATTGGAACGCAATCGCTTGGCGCTGGGTGATGCAAGGTAACTACGGTTACCTGCAGGCTGTTTCTCACCTGCATCAGATATCGCTCGATAATATTCAGTTCGTGGATGCGCAAAAGGCCGAGATCGTGCGTAATACGCGACAATTCTTGCAAGGCGTGCCTGCCAATCATGTATTATTGACTGGTGCGCGAGGCACGGGAAAGTCGAGCCTGATCAAGGCGTTATTGAATGCCTATGCCACAGATGGCTTGCGGCTGATCGAGGTAGAAAGGCAGGATCTGGTGCACTTGGATCAGATTGTCGATCTAGTTAGGAATCGCAAGGAAAAATTCATTATCTTTTGTGATGACCTGACGTTTGAAGCGAATGATATAGGTTACAAGGCTTTGAAGGTCGCGTTGGATGGCTCGATTGCGGGTGGTTCTGACAACGTACTGATCTGTGCGACTTCCAACCGCAAAAACCTGATGCCCGAGTTGATGGAGGATAATCAGCCAGTTCTGCGCAGTGACGGAGAAATCCGACCATTTGAAACCATTGATGAGAAGGTCGCATTGGCTGAACGCTTTGGGCTTTGGTTATCGTTTTATCCATTTGACCAGGATGAGTATCTGAATATTTGCGAAGGCTGGTTGCGCACATTTGATGTGGTGTGGGATGAGGCCGCAAGCCGTGCAGCGTTAAGTTTTTCGCATACACGCGGCATGCGCAGCGGGCGTGTGGCGTATCAGTTTGCGCGCGACTATGCAGGCCGGCTGGGTTTGAAATAACTGGCTTGAACCAATCGCATGACGAAAAAAATCACGCATGTAGCCGCTGGCGTGCTCATCAAGCCCAACGGCGAATATCTGTTGGCCAGCCGTCCTGCCGGCAAGCCTTGGGCGGGCTGGTGGGAGTTTCCGGGAGGAAAGATCGAGGCGGGCGAGACCCCGGAACATGCGTTGATACGCGAACTGCAGGAAGAGCTGGGGATTACGCCGACACATATATTGCCGTGGCTGCAGCGTATCTACGATTACCCAGAGACGCATGATTCCCCAGCCAAGACGGTACATCTGCATTTTCATTTTGTGACTGACTGGCAAGGTGAATTGACGTCGCATGAAGGCCAGGAATTCTCCTGGCAACAGCCCGGAAAACTGACAGTTTCTCCTGTTTTGCCCGCCAACACGCCCATGATGAAAGCACTTGATCTACCTGCTGTTTATGCAATCTCCAATATGGCGGAAATGGGTGAAGCTGCATTTCTGCAAGCGCTGGAAAAGCAGCTGCAAAACGGCCTGAAACTCATACAGTTCCGAGAGCGTCTCCAGTCGCCGCATAAAATAAGGCTCATAGAGGAAGTTTTTTCTCTCGTACAGAGTTACGGCGCAAAAATGCTGCTAAATCGCGATATCGAATTGGCTAGGCGTTTGCACGTGCACGGCGTGCATCTGCCAAGTGCAGAGCTGATGCAGCTCACACACAAGCCACATGGGCTCATGGTGGCGGCATCCTGTCACAATGCGGAAGAGTTGGCGCATGCCCAGAAACTGGGTCTGGATTTTGTGACCTTGTCACCCGTGCTGCCGACACAAAGTCACCCTAGTACACAAACGTTAGGCTGGCAGCATTTTTCTTCATTAATACAGGGGTTGGAGATTCCGGTTTATGCGCTGGGCGGCATGACTGCGGCAGATATGCCAATAGCCTGGAAGGCAGGCGCGCGTGGTATTGCGGTGCAGCGCGCGGTATGGGCTAGTATCTAGTCAGCTTCTTTTACCGGGACCGTAACGAATTGGTCGGTAATCTTGCCGGAAGCGTCTTTGAAGCATAGGCGGAATTTAACCTTTTCGCCTGCTTTCAATGGTTTGGGTAGGTCAAACAGCATCAGGTGAAGGCCGCCTGGGGCAAGTTTTTCCGGCTGGTTGGCTTTCAGCGTCAGTTCTTCCAGCATGCGCATCTTCATCACACCGTTTTCCATTTTCATGCTGTGAATCTCTACCGAGCCGGCAGATTCCGTTTCGACATAGACGAGTTTGCTGTCCTTCGGGCTATTGAAGGTCATGTAAGCAGCCCCTACACTTTGCCCCGGGATGCTGGCGCGTGCCCAGCCATCGGTGATGCTGACATCGGCTTGTGTGCAGGCCGAGAATAAAAACAGGACGATTGGTATTAAAAAACGCATATGATTAATCCGGGTTGTCGATTTCCAAGTCTTCGGGTGGGGTGGGGTCGCTGATGCGGAATTCCTCGTTAGCCCAAGCCCCTAAGTCTATCAGCTTGCAGCGCTGCGAGCAAAATGGCCGGTACGGGTTTTTGGGGGAGAATTCGGTAAGGGCGCCACACTGTGGGCAAGCAACCATGCGGGGTTTGGACATGTCGCTACAAATTGCACAGTGTCATCACGAAATCCACATCGTGTTCACACTGTTTAGGTTTTTGCACATAGTCCATGCCATAAAAGCGCACGTTGATGGCATACTTGTTGGCACTGACTTCCGGAAAGCATGGGAAATTGTCGTCAACCTCTATCCGCAGCATCTGTGCCGGCTTGGCGCCCCCCAGCATTTGCTGAAAGAATCCTTGATGTGCCTGGCGTTGTGTTGAGGCACCGCTACCTCGCAGGATATGCAAGATCGTCTGGATGGCTTTGTGCATTGGCATCAGCGGAGCCAGCCAGCCCTCGAAATCTTTTTTACGGCGCGCATCGCCCTGGTTGAGCCAGTGATGGTAAGAGGGGATGTCGAATTCACACAGTCCACCAGGAATCAATGAACGCTGACGGACGCTGGTAATCCATTCGTTGTCGCGGATATGCTGTCCGAGCCGGCTGCTATCCTGACGCAGTGCCTGAGCGGCAGTGTCGATTTCAGTAATAACCGATTCGAGGACGTTTTCAGCAATCACCGGGTTGCCGCGCAGGCTTTGCATGGCCTGTTTCTGCTTGTCCAACTCTT
This sequence comes from Pseudomonadota bacterium, assembly GCA_029781535.1. Lineage (GTDB taxonomy): Bacteria > Pseudomonadota > Gammaproteobacteria > Burkholderiales > Methylophilaceae > Methylophilus. Next base: position 979 of record JAKOWL010000247.1, on the reverse strand, counting down.
GCAGCAGGTCGACACGGATATCGATACGGTCGATGATGTCCATGGTCTGGAATAGATAGATTAGCGCGGATTGGTGATGCTGCGAAAGACCGGCTTCTACGTTAAGCAGTATCTTTTGAAATAGGTCCTCCACACGCAAAAGCGTGCGGATTCGTTCGTTAAACGGAAATTCGTAGCTAGGCATTCTTGAGTGATATTGCCAAGTCAGCGTAATTGGTTATGGTAATAAATTGCAGTGAATTATCAGGTAGTTTTGCTAACTATGCAAGACTTAAGGTATTTTTTGTGTAGATGCTCGATTTTTTTTGCCAAATTTTCCAGGTTTTCGTTATTTTCCAACACATCATCCGCACGGTTTAGCCGCTCTTGTCTGGGCGTTTGCGCGGCAATGATTTTTTTAACCTCGTCTTCACTCAGCTGGCTGCGTTGCATCACGCGATTGATTTGCGAGGCTTCATTGCAATCAATCACCAAAATGCGCTGGACGTGTGGAAGGTAGCGCGAATTTTCGAATAACAAAGGAATCACCAGGATTTGATACGGAGCATCGGCGTGCGATTGCAGTTGTTTCAGTGCTTCTTCGTAAATGGCAGGATGCATGATGGCATTGAGTTTTTCCCGTGCTCCGTCGTCAGAGAACACCAAGGCTCGCATCTTTGCGCGGTCCAGTGCGCCTTCCGGTGTCAGGTAGCCTGCGCCGAAAGCCTCGCCGATGCGGGATGTCAGCGGGGTGGGGTTTTTTGTCAGTGCATGCGAAATCGCGTCTACATCCACTACCGGGGCGCCGAGATGGGCAAAGATGTTGGCAGCTTCAGATTTGCCGGAGCCAATCCCTCCGGTGAGCGCAACGACGTACATCAGCCGAGATAAAAACTGGCGAGCTGACGCCCGAAGAATAGTGCGGCGATGCCACCCAGCGCCAGGAATGGCCCGAAGGGTATCGCAGTGCCGCTCTCTTTACCCCGGAACAGAATGAGAC
>JAKOWL010000043.1 GCA_029781535.1 Pseudomonadota bacterium | reverse complement strand
TACTTGTCTCCCGTCGCGTATGGCGTGGCATCCGTATGCCCGGACAAACTGATCTTGTTGGGAACGCCGTTCAGCATCTGGCCGATCTCATGCAATATCTGTTTGGCATAGGGTTGCAGTTCGGCTTTGGATGAATTAAACATTGGCCTGTTCTGCTCATCCACAATCAGAATACGCAACCCTTCGGAAGTAATATCCAGAAGCAGCTGATTCTTGAAACTCTTCAACGTCTCACTGGAAGCAATCGCGCTCTCAATCTTGGATTTAAGGTCTTGCAGTTTCGCCTTTTCAGCTTCGGCTAAAGCCTTTTTCACATCATTTTCATCTACAACCTTGTTTTTCAGGTCAGCAGTCTTGTTTTTTTCTTTGGTACCATCTTGCGGTTTTATCTGCAGCTGCTGTTTCGTCAGATCTTTCCCACCGCCTTTAAGCACGGAGTCACTGGCGCCGACACTCGGCCCACCCATCACCGCAACTTTCAAGGGCATTTTGAAATACTCCGCAATCCCTACCAGTTGCCCTTTTGAAGCAGACCCTAGCAACCACATCAGCAGAAAGAATGCCATCATGGCTGTCACAAAATCAGCGTACGCGATTTTCCATGCGCCACCATGATGCCCTCCACCGCCTTTTTTGATTTTTTTTACGACTATCGGTTTATTTGGTTGTTCGGCCATAACTCAGACTCTTAAGTGTTAGTGATAGGAATCTAACTTCGTGGATCATTTGCCTTTGGCCTGTTTGACATGAGACTCCAGTTCGGCAAATTTCGGACGCTCGGTCGAATACAAGACTTTACGGCCAAATTCGACAGCGATTGCCGGTGCATAACCATTCAGGCTTGCCAGCAATGTGACCTTGACGGTCTGGAACATTTTGCTGCTCTCTTCCAGCTTCTGTTCCAGCAGCCCGCCTAATGGGCCGATAAAACCATATGCCAGCAGAATACCCAGAAAAGTCCCCACCAGCGCATGTGCGATCAAAATACCCAACTCGGCTGGAGGCAATGCCACATTCTCCATGGTATGCACCACTCCCATCACTGCGGCGACAATACCAAAGGCCGGCAAGCCATCTCCCAGACGGCTGATACAATGCGCTGGTACATGACCTTCCATATGGTGCGTCTCAAGCTCGTTGTCCATCAGGTTCTCAACCTGGAATGCATCCATGTTCCCTGAAACCATGAGTCTCAGGTAATCACAGATAAACTCCGTCAGATGATGGTCGTGAAGAATCTTCGGGTATTTGCTGAATAGCGGGCTGGCTTCCGGGTTTTCCACATCATTCTCGATCGACATCATGCCGTCCTTACGAATCTTGCTCAGGATCTCGAACAGCAATGCCAGCAAATCCATATAAAGCGCCTTTGTATATTTGGATCCTTTGAATATGCTAGGCAATGCCTTCATGGTTGCCTTGATCGCTTTTGAATCGTTGCCAACGATAAAGGCACCAAACGCACCACCAAAAATCATCAAGACTTCCAGTGGCTGCCACAGCGCACCCAAATGTCCGCCGGCCAGCGCATATCCGCCAAAAATCGTACCACAAACAACAATATATCCAATGATGACAAACATAATCGAACGCTCCGAAAGTGGAAACCGGGTTTCCTATTCTTATCAAATTTTCATCAGGATAGCAGGCCAAACCGGAAATCAATTGCAGGAATAAGCGTATGTTTCCCGTGTTTTATCCGGTTTTATCACAGGCAAAAAAATAGCCGGACATATCCGGCCAAAAGGGGAAAATATTCAAGCGTCACCCTTAAAACGCACTACCCCTATATTTTCCACACGTAAATCTTGGCAGCATGTCCTTTACACGCAATGCTAAGGCTAGGCTTCACTCCAGGTATCTCAAATTCATAACTGACAAGCAGGCTACCAGGCCTCATCTCTTTCCTTGCCTTTTGCCAAAGGGCTGGCATGGCAGCCGGGGACAAATATGCAAAGACCATGTCGTATTCTGAGAAATCCAGAAGCTGATAGTCACCTAGTTTGAAAATAGCCGTAGATTTCTTCAGCCATGCCCGTAGCTTGCTCAACAACCAAGGCAGTGGCGCAATCTCAATCCCTTCGATACGACTATCCGGCCTTTGATTGGCAATGTGCATGACAAAATCACCTAGGCCGCTACCGATATCTATCATGCGGACAGGCCTGTTTTTGGGAAGTATATCTACCACCTGTTGTCGAATGCTCGAGCGGGACGGATAAAAAGGCACTTGGCTGCGGAAGGTCGTCCAGAACAGGCTAAGACTAAGCAAAAAACCGGCAAGGTATATCTCGTTAGGCAACTGCCATTGCGACATGCCCCATAACGCGATAGGAAAAACAAAATGGATACAGCGCCACCAATTTGCCATGCGGGTCAGCATGCAAATACCAGTGGCGAACAGCGCCTGCATCAGCGCCAATGCAAATATGTCAAAACGCAGTGGGATAAAATAATCGACAACTAGAACACTTGAAAGTACAGCAATGAATGCCGCACATTGCAGCAATAATGCCTGTGCAGCAGGCACCTTACATATTCTGGAGATAAAATGGGATGAACAATGTTTCTGCCTTGAGAATATCATCCCTTGTCGTGCAACTGCCTGTCTGGCAATAAAGTCGGCCTGCGGCACTGACAAGGGGATATGTTCGGTTCTTTTGTTCATCATGCATACTTTATGCTGCCACCGTTACCATCTTGTAAGCCATCTCTTTGGATTTCTTGGTTTTACCGGCACGTGATGGGATATGGCACAGGTTGCAATGATAGTTCTGGTTCAAGTCATACGCATTGACGACGAATTTACCGCCACAGCAACTACAGGTGTGCATCTTCAGCATTTTGCTCTCGATAAAGCGTACCAATGTCCAGGCGCGTGTCATGGAAAGTACTGGCTCATCGTCTGAGTCATGACCGATTTGCTGCAGATACAAACTATAGGCTTTGATGATTGCAGTGATATCCTTCACATCGGCATGCTCGACCAAGTAATTGTATATATTCATAAAAATGGAAGAGTGAATGTTAGGTTGCCATGTCAGGAACCAATCGGTTGAGAATGGCAACATGCCTTTTGGTGGCGATACGCCTTTCAGTTCTTTATACAGCTTGATGAGGCGCTCACGTGACAAGCTGGTTTGCGCTTCCAGTAACTGCAATCTAGCACCCAGTTTGATCATTTGAATCGCCAGCTGAATCTGTTCTGCTTCAGCCACTACACTTTTTTTGATGTTTTTCTTTTCCATGATGATTTCCTTTGTTCTATGCAAAATTCAGTTGCTGTATCAAGCTTCCTGGCCGGACAACAAGATTGCTGTATGTGAGCTTGCCAATGCGCGGTCCTTGGTATAGTCAGTCAGCATGTTCAAGATTGCGCCGTCTTCGAAGCGGAAGCGAGCCAACATCATGTTGTTGCTAGCCAGCTTGAGGATTTGTAGGTTGCTCAGACCTTCAAGTAGATCAGCGATATCTTTGCTGATTCCTAAACGGAAGATTGCAGTGGCTTTGTCTGTACGAATCATTTGTTGAGCAAGCATCAAATAATTCAGATTGGCATCTCTGATTTCCGACATCATTTCGTTTTCGTTCATTTTTTCACCCCTAAATATCTGCTAAAAAACTCGTTAATAATGCGCTACTCGTGTGAGACGTACTTTGAGCTTTTTAAGCAAAACTAAAT
>JAKOWL010000041.1 GCA_029781535.1 Pseudomonadota bacterium | reverse complement strand
GCTGTGTTTGACGGAGTGACCCTACGCACGGCAAAATATGCAGTTTCGTCGGCACTTCCTGTGGCTGGGGGGCTGGTTTCCGAAACACTGGAAACCGTGATGGGTTGCGCGCTGGTAGTCAAAAACGCCACAGGACTTGTCGGGCTGTTGGCGCTGGCAGGTATCGCGGCTGGTCCGATTCTCAAGATCGGTGCCATGCTGCTGATGTATCGGTTATGCGCGGCATTGCTGCAGCCTTTGATGGATGAACGCATGGGAAATTGCATCCAAAGCGCGGCTAACACCTTGGGCTTGCTGCTGGTAACGGTTCTGGGGGTTGCCATTCAGTTTTTTATCCTGCTGGCGATGTTGCTGGTGGCCGGAAACCTGGCGTTTGCGATAAGGGGGTAAGCGGGCCTATGTCTTGGACTGCATGGCTGACGACGTTGGCGGCGGCGCTGTTGATCTTGGCGGCGTTGCAGATGATCCTGCGTGAGGACGGCTTTAAAAAATATGCGATGTTATCCTGCCGGATATTGCTGTTATGCTTGCTGCTGCAACCACTGCCCGCGATCTTAGGGCAAGGCAGTGTGCTCTCCAGCTGGCTGGAAGGTCAGCCAAATAGGCTCATGGCGGTGGAACAGACCACGATGCTGGAAAAGAAAGTAGCCGGGGATATCCAGATTTGGCTGCAATTAGAAGATGGTTTTGAAAACTGCCGTGTATCGGTGCAAGCGCAGCGCGATGCAGGCGGGCAGCTGAAGATCAACCAAGTGGTGGTGGATAAGCAAAATCCTTCTGGCCCGGGCACGAACGCACAGAACATGCGTGCGATGGGATTGATCTGCGGTCGGTATCAACTCAGCAGCAGCCAGGTTATTTTTGAGTGATGCGTTGTAAAAAGGAGGTGTAAAAATGAATCTTCCCCCTTTTCTAAAGGAATGTTTGGGCAAGCTTTCGCGTATGAAGAATAGTGAAATCGTCTTGTCCGTTGTGATTATCGCGGTCATCCTGATTCTGGCGTTACCTGGTTTTATTGGCGGAGCAAAGCAACCGGTTAACAATGAACCAAACGATTCAGCCACAGGAAATGTGCAGGTTCAGGAGGATTTGGAACGGCGGTTGATGCTGATCCTTTCAAAAATTGAAGGGGCTGGGGCAGTGGAGGTGATGATTACCTATGAATCCAGCAAAGAAGTGGTCCCCGCTTTCAATACGGATTCGCAAACCAGCCGCAGCCAAGATACTACTTCCAACGGACAAACCCGTAAGGTGGAAACAATCAACGAGCAAACCACCCTGGTAACCATCTCACAACAGGGAAACC
>JAKOWL010000021.1 GCA_029781535.1 Pseudomonadota bacterium | reverse complement strand
GATGTGCAAGGCCGCAGGTCTGAAGACGATTGTGGCTGGCAATATAGGCTTGCCAGTGCTGGATGCGCTGGCGATGCCTGCACCGGATGTCTATGTGCTGGAGCTCTCTAGCTTTCAGCTGGAAACAACCAATAGTTTGATAGCGGATGCGGCGACCATGCTGAATCTGAGCGAAGACCATCTGGACCGGCATGGCGACATGACGGCTTATGCTGCTGCCAAGGCACATATTTTCTATCATGCCAAACATCAGGTGCTCAATCGTGACGATGCCTGGAGCATGATCATGGCACGTCCCAGAGTGCCTTACAGCACATTTGGTTCCAGCGATGAGGATTTTGGCCTGGTCCAGGAAGGCGCAGATATCTGGCTGGCGGCTAATGGGCAGAAACTGATGAATGTGGCCGACTTGAAGATCAGAGGAACACACAATGCCATGAATGCACTGGCCTCGCTGGCGTTATGCCGTGCTATCGGATTGGAGTTTGCACCATTGCTGGCCACGCTATACAGCTTCAAGGGTTTGCCGCACCGGGTGGAGTGGGTGGCACGCATTGATGACGTGGATTACTACGACGACTCCAAAGGCACCAATGTCGGTGCGACCTGTGCGGCGATTGCCGGTCTGCCGCAAAAGGTGGTGCTGTTGGCAGGCGGCGATGGCAAAGGTCAGGATTTCGCTCCCTTGTCTGTCCCTGTCAAGGACAATGCGCGGGCAGCTGTATTGTATGGTCGGGATGCCGATTTGATAGAAGTGGCCTTGTTGAAGACGGAAGTGCCGCTTTATCGTGCGAACGATATGCAAGAAGCGGTAGCCATTGCCCGGCGCGTCGCGCAGGCTGGTGATGCAGTGTTGCTGTCACCAGCTTGTGCCAGCTTCGATATGTTCAAGAACTATGAGCATCGTGCACAGGTGTTCGTCCAAGCAGTCAAAGCACAGGAGGCCATCTGATGTTAGCGCCAGTGATGACCAGCCGCGAAAACATGAACGCGCCAAACTACGACCAGTTGTTGTTGTGGGTGACCTTGATCCTGTTAGGGTTGGGGTTGGTGATGGTGTATTCGGCCAGTATCGCGATTGCTGAAGCAGATAAGGCGATTGGGCATCAGTCAGCTTATTTCCTGATCAGGCAATCGATTTATATCACGATGGGCGTGGTGGCAGCGTTTGTCACGTTTCAGATACCGGTGGTTTGGTGGCAAAAAATGGCGCCATACCTGTTTATCACTGGATTAGGGCTGCTGCTGCTGGTGCTAGTACCGGGCATAGGACGCAACGTCAATGGCAGCCAGCGCTGGCTTTCGCTGATCGTGTTCAATCTGCAGCCTTCCGAGTTTATGAAACTGTTTGCGGCGATGTATGTGTCTGATTATGCCGTGCGCAAGTCTGCCCAGATGGATAGCATCATCAGAGGCTTCCTGCCAATGGTGGCTGTGATGGTGCTCGTCGGCTTTCTGTTGCTACGCGAGCCAGACTTTGGTGCGTTTGCAGTGATTGCGGCCATTTCGATTTCCATCCTGTGGCTGGGCGGTATCAACGTGAAGATTTTCATGGGGCTGCTGCTTTTATTACCCGTTGCAGTGGTAGGGCTGATCATGAGCTCACCATACCGTATGCAGCGTGTGATCGGTTTCATGGACCCTTGGGCAGACCCTTATGGGAAAGGGTATCAGCTTTCGCACGCACTGATTGCGTTCGGGCGCGGCGAGTGGCTGGGTGTCGGATTGGGGGCAAGTGTAGAAAAGTTACTCTATTTGCCAGAGGCGCATACGGACTTCTTGTTGGCGGTGATTGCCGAAGAACTGGGGTTTGTCGGTGTGCTGACAGTCGTGGGGCTGTTTGCTTGGATCGTGATCCGCGCATTTGGAATCGGCAAAGAAGCGGTGGCTAATGAGCGCTATTTTGCCGCCTTGCTGGCACAAGGGATTGGAGTGTGGATGGGTGTGCAGGGCATCATCAATATCGGTGTGAACATGGGCGTGCTGCCGACCAAGGGCTTGACCTTGCCACTCCTGTCGTTCGGAGGCAGCGGCATTTTGGCTAACTGTATCGCGATGGCTGTCTTGCTCAGAGTGGATTATGAGAATAGACGCTTGCAGAAAGGGTTGCCGGCATGATGTTCTCCAGCCCAGTCACTCAGTATGGTAAATACACCCTGATGGTCATGGCAGGTGGCACAGGCGGTCATGTGTATCCGGCGATGGCTGTAGCAGATGCGCTTAAGGCTAAAGGCTGGCATGTCGTGTGGCTGGCAACAGAAGGCGGAATGGAAAATCGTTTGATCGAGGGCAAGGGTTACCAGAAAGCCATTATCACCATGCGTGGTGTGCGGGGCAAGGGATTGGTTGGCTGGATGCAGTTGCCAGTCAAGCTGGCAACTGCATTCTGGCAGAGCTTCAAGGCGATTCGTACACACCAGCCAGACGTGTTGCTGGGTATGGGCGGTTTCGCTGCATTCCCAGGTGGGTTCATGGGCAAATTGCTGGGTAAACCTTTGGTGATACATGAGCAGAATTCGATTGCAGGATTGACCAACAAAGTATTGAGCATATTGGCAGACCGTGTGCTGGTGGCTTTCCCGAACGTGCTAGCCCCCAAAGGCAAACTGGTTGGTAATCCAGTAAGGAGTGTGTTCCACAATCTGCCGCATCCGCAGGAGCGTTACCGCAAACATGAAGGCGCACTGAAGCTGCTAGTGGTGGGAGGTAGTCTGGGAGCGGCTGCGTTGAACGAAGTATTACCGAAAGCATTGGCGTTATTGCCTAAGGAATCGCGTCCGCAAGTGATTCACCAGGCAGGGGAAAAACATATCGATGTGTTAAAAGCGAATTATCTTGCCGCAGGGGTAGAAGCTGGAACCAGGGCATTCATCCACGATATGGCGGACGTGTATCAATGGGCGGACGTGGTGGTGTGCCGTGCTGGCGCGCTCACAGTGGCAGAACTTGCATGCGTCGGCGTGGCTAGTGTGCTGGTGCCTTTCCCGCATGCGGTGGATGACCATCAGACCACCAATGCGAAATTTCTGGCAGATGCGGGCGCGGCGATGCTGATTCAGCAAACCGCACTGACGGTGGAAAAAGCTGCAGAAATCCTGCGTGGGCTGAATCGGGAAAGATGTCTGGACATGGCACAGAAAGCACGTGCCCTGGCAAAGCCGGAGGCGACGGAGACGGTAGCCAATATCTGCATGGAGTCCGCATTACTAGGCGCTTAGCATATGAAACATAAAGTCAAACATATACATTTTGTAGGTATCGGCGGCGCCGGCATGAGCGGCATCGCAGAGGTGCTGTTGAACCTCGGCTTCGCAGTGAGTGGGTCTGATCTGGCCAGCAATGCGGTGACCAAGCGTCTGCAAGGATTTGGTGCGACGGTCTATCAGGGGCATGCGACAGAAAACCTGAAGGATGCCGATGTCGTGGTAGTTTCCAGTGCGGTGAACGAGCAGAACCCGGAAGTGGCTGCTGCCCGTAGCAAGAATATCCCGGTCGTGCCGCGTGCATTGATGTTGGCCGAGTTGATGCGCTTCCGCCAGGGTATCGCGGTAGCGGGGACACACGGCAAAACCACGACGACCAGCCTGATCGCTAGCATACTGGCCGAGGCAGGCATGGATCCGACCTTTGTGATCGGAGGCAAGCTGGAAGCGGCCAGTGCCAATGCTCGATTGGGTACCGGTGAATACATCGTGGCCGAGGCAGACGAGTCGGATGCATCGTTCCTGCATTTGAGCCCCATCATCGCGGTGGTGACCAACATCGATCAGGATCACATGGATACCTATGATCACGATTTCGAGAAGTTGAAAGCCGCGTTCGTCGAGTTCCTGCAGTGCCTGCCTTTCTACGGCATGGCCGTGTTGTGTGTGGATGACCCGAACGTTAGGGCTATCCTGCCGCAGGTCACAAAGCCCATCATGACTTACGGTGTAAGCGAGGGCGCCAGTGTGCGTGCCAGCAATATACGCGCTGATGCCGGCAGGATGCATTTCACTGCAACGCGTGTGAATGGCACCATGACCAGTTTTGATGTGACATTGAATCTGCCGGGGCATCACTATGTGTTGAATGCATTGGCGGCCATTGCTGTGGCAAGCGAGCTGAATGTACCAGATGCTGCAATTATAAAAGCCCTGAAAGAGTTCAGGGGTGTAGGTCGTCGTTTCGAGCGTTATGGCGAGGTGACGGCCAAACCGGGCGGACATTTCACGTTGATTGACGATTATGGCCACCACCCAGTGGAGATGCAGGCCGTGATTGCAGCGGCGCGCGATGCATTCCTTGGCCGTCGCCTGGTGCTGGCGTTCCAGCCGCATCGTTACACGCGTACACGCGATTGCTTCGAAGATTTTGTCCGTGTGCTTTCCACAGCGGATGTGGTGCTCCTGACCGAAGTGTATTCCGCCGGTGAAGCGCCGATCGTGGCGGCAGATACACGTAGCCTGATACGCGCAATCCGCGTACTGGGCAAGGTGGAACCGATTTTTGTGGAGACCACGGATGTGCTGCCTGCGGCAATCCTGAACGTTGCACAGGCAAATGATGTAGTGATCGTAATGGGTGCTGGCAGTATCGGCCAGGTAGCTGCACGCACCAAAGAGATGGCGAACTAAGGGGCTGGCGAGGCAATGGCAAATATGACGACAACATCACAGTTGCTGAAGAACGAGCCCCTGGCCCGTTATACCAGCTGGCGTGTCGGCGGCAAGGCGGATCAGGTGTTCATTGCAGAGAACCTGCCGGAATTGCAGGCGTTCCTGCGTACGCTGGATGCGCAGGAACCATTGTACTTCATGGGGCTAGGCAGCAATTTGCTGGTGCGTGATGGTGGTATTCGCGGCACAGTCGTAGTGATGCATCAGGCATTGAGCGATTTGCGTCTGGATGGCAAATATATCTATGCCGAAGCCGGCGTGACCAGCGCGAAACTGGCGCGCTTCAGTGCTTCACATGGGTTTCAGGGATCCGAGTTCATGGCCGGGATCCCTGGAACGGTGGGTGGTGCTCTGGCCATGAATGCCGGTTGTTATGGTGGTGTGACATGGAACATCGTGCATCAGGTGTTGATGATCGACCGTGCTGGCAATACGCGCGTGCGTAACGCATCGGAGTTCATCCCAAGTTATCGTCATGTGGAAATGCCCGCTTCAGACGAATGGTTCCTGGGAGCGTGGTTTGCATTGGAGCGTGGAGTTGCCGCTGAGTCTTTGCGCAAGATCAAAGACCTGCTCGCGACGCGCTTGGCTAGTCAGCCACTGAACATGCCGAGCGCTGGCAGTACATTCCGTAATCCGCAAGGCGACTTTGCAGCCAGGCTGATAGAGGCAAGCGGCCTGAAGGGTTATCAGATTGGGGGTGCACAGGTTTCGACCAAGCATGCCAATTTCATCGTCAATCTGGGTGATGCCACAGCCCTGGATATCGAGTTGCTGATACGTCATATCAAGGAAGTGGTGCTGGAAAAGCAGGGTATTGCCTTGCAGCAGGAAGTGAAAATAGTAGGTGAGTATGCAGAGTAATCGAGAAAAATTTGGCAAGGTGGGCGTGCTGTTTGGCGGCTCATCGGGTGAGCGCGAAGTCTCTATCAAAAGCGGCTCAGCGGTGCTTGCTGCTTTGTTGCGGCAAGGTGTGGATGCGCAGGCGTTCGATCCTGCCAATCAGGATTTGAGTGAGTTGAAATCATTCGACCGGGTGGTCATCAGTCTGCATGGCCGCGGCGGTGAGGATGGCACGATACAGGGTGCGTTGGAACTGATGGGTGTCCCGTATACCGGCAGCGGGGTGATGGCGAGCAGTGTCGGCATGGATAAATGGCGTACGAAGTTGCTATGGCGTGCAACAGGCATCGCGACACCGGATTTCAGGTTGGTGAACAAGGAAAGCGATTTTGCCGCCATTGAGCAAGCACTGGGGTTGCCATTGTTCGTGAAACCGGCGAATGAAGGTTCCAGTATCGGCATCAGCAAGGTGAAGGAGAAAGGTAGTCTGGAAGCCGCATATCTATTGGCTTCCATGGCAGATCCTCTGGTTATCGCGGAACGATTCGTCGGTGGTGGTGAATACACAGTGGGTATTCTGGGCAATCGCGCGCTGCCGATCGTGCGTATCGTACCTAAGAACGAGTTCTACGATTATGAAGCGAAATATCTGCGTGACGACACAGAATATCTGTGTCCATGTGGTTTGAGTGCTGAAAAGGAAGCGCAAATTCAGGCCGAGGCATTGCAGGCGTTTCGCGTGATAGGTGGCCGTGACTGGGGTCGTGTGGACTTTCTGATGGATGAGGATGGTCAGCATTATTTCCTGGAGGTGAATACCTCCCCTGGGATGACAGACCACAGTCTGGTGCCGATGGCAGCCAAGGCAGCAGGCATGAGCTTTGATGCGCTGGTGCTGGAGATATTGAACATGACGCTGGAGCAAAAGTAAGTGTGGAATAGGCCCGCATTGTTGAACTGGACAGCCAATCTGCTCTACGCATTGAGCGTGGTGCTGATGATGTACGCGGCAATATTCGCTGTCGTGCATCTGCCTATTTTCCCGTTACGCGAGGTGAATGTGGAAGGCAAGCTCAGCCATGTGACGCATGAACAGATCAGGCTGATTGTGGATAAGCATCTGAAAGGCAATTTCTTCACGCTGGACCTGATCAAGGCGCGTGATGCGTTCCAGAAGCTGCCATGGGCACGCAGCGTGAGTGTGCGCCGCCGCTGGCCAGACAAGCTGGATGTGGTGATTGAAGAGCACCAGGCATTAGCACGCTGGGGCAACATCGCTCTGGTGAATACGCAGGGTGAGCTCTTCCATGCGGCTTCGGATGCAGACCTGCCGGTATTCTACGGGCCAGGCAATGGCGTACTGGAAGTGACCGAACATTATGGAAAATTCAATCAGATATTGGGGCAGGCCAAGCTGCATGTCGCACAAATCACGCTGTCACCACGCCGCTCCTGGGAGCTGACGACAGACGATGGCATGCTGATTGCGCTGGGCAGGGAAGATATGGAGACCCGTCTGAACAAGTTTGCAGCGGCCTACCAAAGTACGCTCAGCCAGCTGAATGTGAAAATCACTTACGCGGATTTGCGTTATCCAAATGGATTTGCTGTACGCAAGCCTGCACAGACATTGCAAAAACCAGTGCCGAATTCACCGGGCGAGTTGGTGAAGAAAGCATGAAACAGGGAGTAAAACATGAGTAAAGTGCGTGAAGATAAAAACCTGATTGTCGGGTTGGATATCGGCACATCCAAAATCGTCACTATCGTGGCAGAACTGCTGCCGGACGGATCGCTGAAAGTGATCGGTCTGGGACAGCACCTCTCCAGGGGGCTGAAGAAAGGCGTGGTGGTGAATATCGACTCCACCATGCAGGCGATTCAGCGCTCTCTGGAGGAGGCTGAATTGATGGCGGACTGCAAGATCAATACTGTCTACACCGGTATCGCAGGCAGCCATATCAGAAGCCTGAATTCACATGGCATGGTCAAGATCAAGGATGCGGAGGTCTCCCAGGTGGATGTGGACCGTGTGGTGGAGACTGCGCGTGCGGTGGCTTTACCGGCTGACCAGCAGATTCTGCATATCCTGACGCAGGAGTTCATCATCGACGGACAGGAAGATGTGCGCGAACCGCTTGGCATGAGCGGGATGAAACTGGAAGTTAAAGTGCACATCGTCACTGGCGCGGTTGCGGCAGCGCAGAACATCATCAAGTGCATCAAGCGCTGCGGTCTGGAAGTGAGTGACCTGATTCTGCAACCTTTGGCTTCCAGCGTGGCAGTTTTGACTGAGGACGAAAAAGAACTGGGTGTATGTCTGGTGGATATCGGTGGAGGCACTACTGACATTGCTGTGTTCAAGAACGGTTCCATTCGACATACGGCAGTGATTCCAATCGCGGGGGACCAGATCACCAACGATATCGCGGTGGCTTTCCGTACGCCGACGCAATCAGCCGAAGACATCAAGGTGAAACATGCCTGTGCGCTGCGCCAGCTAGCCGATCCACGCGAGATCGTCGAGGTGCCGGGTGTGGATGGCCGCGAGCCACGTCAGTTGTCCGTACAGACATTGGCTGAAGTGGTGGAGCCACGCGTGGTGGAGCTTTATGAGATGGTACTGCAGGAGCTGCGCCGTAGCGGTATGGAAGAGATGATCGCTTCCGGTATCGTGATTACCGGTGGCAGCGCCATGATGCGCGGCATGATTGAACTGGGTGAAGAGATTTTCCATATGCCGGTGCGATTAGGCATGCCGCGTTACGTGGCGGGGCTTTCCGAGGTGGTGAGCAATCCGCGCTATGCTACCGCGGTGGGTTTGGTGTTGATGGGGAAACAGCAGTTGGAGCGCCATATCACCGGGCAGATGGAGATGAATTCTTTCACAAGGATCCTCGAACGTATGAAGGCTTGGTTCCAGGGGAATTTTTAGAAGTTAAGTGGTTGTTTTTGTAGTTAATAGGGCAGAGCTCGCAAGGGCTCAAATTTAGGGCAAAAAAGGAGTAAGTTATGTTTGAAATTATGGCAAAAGATTCGCAAGAGGCAATAATCAAGGTGATTGGTGTGGGCGGCTGTGGCGGCAACGCAGTTGAGCACATGATCGAAAAGAGTGTAAGCGGCGTGGATTTCATCTGCGCGAATACCGATGTGCAGGCGTTGAAGAAAAGTAATGCCACCACCACATTGCAGATTGGTGCCGACATTACCAAAGGTCTTGGTGCAGGCGCCAAACCTGAGATTGGCCGCGAGGCCGCCTTGGAAGACCGTGATCGTATCGCGGAAACCATCGACGGCGCTGACATGCTGTTCATTACTGCAGGCATGGGTGGCGGTACTGGTACCGGTGCAGCGCCTATCATTGCTGAAGTGGCCAAGGAAATGGGTATCCTGACCGTAGCTGTGGTAACAAAACCATTTGCGTTTGAAGGTAAACGTACCAAAGTTGCAACTGATGGTCTGGAAGAATTGTCTCAGCATGTGGATTCATTGATTGTGATTCCTAATGAGAAACTGATGGAAGTACTGGGCGAGGATGTGCCTTTCCTGGAAGCTTTCCGTGCAGCGAACGATGTGCTGCATAACGCTGTTTCCGGTATTGCGGAAATCATCAATTGCCCAGGTTTGGTAAACGTGGACTTTGCTGACGTGCGTACCGTGATGAGCGAAATGGGCATGGCGATGATGGGTTCCGCAGAAGCCAGCGGTGTGAATCGTGCCGCGATTGCCGCAGAACAAGCAGTTGCGAGTCCATTGCTGGAGGATGTGAATCTGGCGAATGCGCGCGGCGTGCTGGTCAATATCACTGCCAGCAGCTCGTTCAAAATGAAAGAGTACTACGATGTGATGAACACCATCAAAGAGTTTACTGCGGACGATGCTACCGTGATCGTCGGTAACGTAGTGGACGAATCCATGGGCGACAAATTGCGTGTGACGATGGTGGCAACCGGTTTGAACGGTGCAGTACGCCGTCAGCAAAAACCTGAACTTCGCATGATGACTACTGTGCGTGACGGTACTACGAATCAGCCGCTGTTTGTAGGCGAGGAGCAAGTGCAGGATGAGGCACCGGCAGTATTTAGCCAAAATAGCCGCCGCGCTCAGGTGGAAGCGATGAAGATGTCAGGTGTAGACGAGTATGACATCCCGGCATTCCTGCGCAAGCAGGCTGACTAGTCGGCCTCTCGCCAGCCAGGTGTATCGGTGTTAATATGAACCGAAGAAGGATGATTTTGCAATATTGAAAGACGATTA
>JAKOWL010000004.1 GCA_029781535.1 Pseudomonadota bacterium | reverse complement strand
ATGGCCATTTACCGTAGCGCCCACTCTTGAAGGGATGCAAGCAGGGTTGTTACAGTTGGTGCGCATTTTAATCATGATATCTGCGATTTCAATCATACTGGCCAGCAACACAAGGGAGCAGTTGATATCTGGGTTTTGTTTTATCCTTAAACCGTTAAAGTGGCTGGGAGTTGATACAGAACGTTTTGCAGCCAGATTGTGGCTAACTTTACATTATGTGGAAACGCAGCCTGCTATGGTGCAAGGCCAGCATTTTCTGGATTTTGTACAACAGACTTTGAGCGAAGTTACTAGCGATTCTGAAAAAGAACATGTGTATATCCAATGGATGGAGCCAGCATTCAGCTATTGGGATATGGGGGTGATCTTATTGATGATGTGCTTGATTTTATTTCTTGTTGGAGTGTAGATAGTGCGCATTGCGATAGGCATTGAATACGACGGTAGTGCCTTTTGGGGGTGGCAGACACAGCCTGAAGGCGTTACCGTGCAGGGCGTATTGGAGAGCGCCATCGCACATATAGCAGAACACCCGGTGCGCTTGCATGCTGCCGGGCGCACTGACACTGGAGTACACGCGCTGGCACAGGTCGCCCACTTCGATACTCTGACCATGAGGCCGCAGACTGCCTGGGTGCGTGGTGTCAACGCATATTTGCCGGATAGTGTGCGTGTGTTATGGGCTCAGCCAGTTCCAGAAGAGTTCCATGCCCGCTTCTCTGCAACACGCCGCAGTTATCAGTATTGGTTGATGAATACGCCTGTTGCACCAGCCATACAGCGGTTGCAGCTCGGTTGGTACCACCAGCCATTGAGCTTGCAGTCGATGCAGCAGGCAATACAATACCTGCTCGGGGAGCATGATTTCAGCGCTTTCCGCGCCAGCGAATGCCAAGCCAAGACCCCGGTAAAAACCATGCATGAAGCTTATGTTGTGAAAGAAGGGGATTCGTTCGTCTTCAAGTTTTCTGCGGACGCATTCTTGCACCACCAGATACGAAACATGGTGGGTGCGCTGATTTATGTTGGCAATGGGAAGCATCCTCCTGAGTTCATTGCGGAGCTTTTGAATCAAAGAGATAGAACATTGTCCCCCCCGACATTTTCGCCTAATGGTTTGTATTTGACAGCGGTGCAATATGACTCTCGATGGTGCTTGCCTCCGACACAGCGCGGTTTATTGCAGCTAAGATGATAAAATATGACAATGCGAACCCGAGTTAAAATTTGCGGTATTACCAGGCCACAAGATGCGCTTGATGTAGTTGCTGCCGGAGCAGATGCAATTGGATTGGTCTTTTATGCGCAAAGCCCTCGGGCGGTAAGCGTTAGTCAGGCGCAAAAAATCGTTGATGTATTGCCGCCTTTTGTCAGTGTGGTAGGTTTGTTTGTTGATGCCACACCGGATGATATCGAACAGATCATGTCCAATGTTCGATTGGATTTGCTGCAATTCCATGGCAATGAAAGTGCGATGGATTGTTTACGCTATAAAAAGCCGTTTTTGAAAGCGATACGCGTCAAGCAAGACACAAATTTGTTACAATGCTGCCTTGATTTCAAGGATGCACAGGCGTTGCTGTTAGATACATACTCCGAGAGTACAGTTGGTGGCACTGGGCTGACGTTTGACTGGAGTCTGATTCCGCAGCAATTGCCCAAGCCGATCGTTCTGGCTGGTGGATTGCATGCGGATAATGTGATGTCTGCAATCAAACAGGTGCAGCCATATGCAGTTGATGTGAGTG
>JAKOWL010000238.1 GCA_029781535.1 Pseudomonadota bacterium | reverse complement strand
GTTTAAGGTTGAGGTGCATAAAAATGATAAGTTGGATGCCTCTAAACTTAGTAAGTGGCAACGTGAGGCTAACAAGTGGCAAGTAACTGTCTCTTATAAGGGTCGTTCGATGACTATTAATTATTTTACTGGACAAGGTTATAAGGGCAATCCAATTGCTTATGATGTGCTATATTCATTATTTAGTGATGCTTTAACTGTTGAAACTACTAATGATGTGGCTGACTTTTTGATTGATTTGGGTTATTGTGATAGTGCTGAGTTGATACGTGAAGGCGCTAAAGTGTTTAAAGCGATAAAGAAAGAAGCTCGACAATTTAAGAAGTTACTAGGAGAAGATTACGATTACTTAATGGATGCTTTCATAAAGGATGAGGATATAATTGAGCAGTTGGCTAATGAAGCGGAATTTATTTATAGTACTTGACAAGGTAGGTTAAACGTGGTATAATCTAAGCTAGAATTCAATAAGGGGGGTAATGAGAATGAAGATTAAAAGGTTTGAGTTAGTACGTGATAGTGCTAATGATGAGTATTATAAATTGCTTTATTATATCATAGAAGATAATTTTTTTGAGCATGGAAGCCCTGGCGCCGGCTAAATATGTTTCCAGGTCATTTCCCACGTACACGCCGGTGTGTCCCAGCTGGCCAGCGCTGTCATAGGCCATCACCACCTGGAAATACATGTCCGGCAGGTGGGCGAGAAAGTCCTGCTCCGCCTTATTGTAGCAAGCGCGAAGCGGCGTGATCAGCCGTCCAAGGTTGTTTTCAATGCCGCAGCAAGCCGCCATCATGTGCGAAGCGCAAATCGTCTCCTTGCCAGCCAGACCAATAAAATAATTCTTGTTATGATTGGCGAAGCCGAGCACCTCATGCGGCACGATGTGGCCGACATTGATGATTAAGTCCCATTTTTCTTCCATCAGTTTGCTGTTCAGCATGATCGGCAATTCCCAATCAGCCTTCCCGCCGGATTTTTCCTTGACAAAGTCAGCCGAGATGGTTCCGACTTTGGTGACGCCGTCACGCCAGTCGTGCACATGGATATGCTCCAACGGAATTGTTCCAAACATCCACCGGTTTTGCTCTGGCGTATGGGGGACGTGCTGCCCCAGTGTCGGGATGACCTCAACCTGGGCTTCTTGAGAGAATATCCGGTAGAATTCTTCCGTGATCCAGCCAGCTCCGCTGTGGGCGCGGGTGATGTCAGGCGGCAACAGCAAAACGCGCTTGGGCGAACGGCAGATATTTTCCCGGGCCGCAGCTGCCGCGCGGTTGACTAACTCAAGAACGCGCTGCCGTGATAAATGTCCCTCTTCCTGAAAAAATGGCATGACCTGTTCCCTTCTTTGATTTTGATATGGGTATGACCTATGACGACGCAGCCATGCGCCGCCAGAATGAATATCAACGCGCCATGGTGAAATACGTCGCAGCGTCGTCTGCTGGCAGTTCTCGGAATCGGTCGGGGACAGCGTTCAGTATGACTGCCATATTCAGGACATGGTCATACCCGGAAAAGTTGTTAGTCACGCCCCTGGTCAGCCCGGCTTCCAGTTGAATGCGCCAATGCGTCTGCCGCAAGGAATGCCCGCAGGCTTGCAGCTGCTCTTCCGGCAGCAGTCCCTTCCAGTATTGCTCAAGAGCAAATTCCAATTCGCGGCCAATGCCCATGCGCGGGAAGCTCAGGATGTGCTTCTCCATTTTGCTATCTCCTCGTCCAATGCAGTGAACCGGAGCATCAACATCCCGGGAGGAAGCACGCAATAACGACGGCCATGCAAGGAGGTCGTCGTTAGTTTCTGCATCCGTCTGTCGTTTCGCGAGACATTGACGCTCAATTCTGTCATGGCGTCTCCTGGCTTCCGACCCCATCAAGGTTGAAACCTTCCCGCTTTAAGCAGTGGTCGCAACAGGTTATTTGTCGG
>JAKOWL010000246.1 GCA_029781535.1 Pseudomonadota bacterium | reverse complement strand
CAGCCTGTGCATCTGCTATGGGGGCTGTGGGCGTGCCGGTTGTGGATGGCGGGACAGCGGTTGGGATGGCAAGCGTGTTTTGTTCAACGGCTGTCTTGGCGACCTGCGCTACCGATTCGCGCAGGCTCTGGTCATTCCACAGCGTTTTAGCCAGCAGCAGCGTATCAATGTTGAGCAGGGCGGCGATGATCAGCCCGACGGCAAAGGACACGTAAGCGATTTTGCCCTTGTAAAGCTCACTGGTGCGGTTCATGCCGTCATTGAACCAGTTTTCGAGTTTGGTACGCGCCTCATCGAGGCTTTGGGCCGTGGTCAAGATGGTCTTGACAGCATCTTGGAAGATTTGGTCGCTGATTTTGTTGATGCCTTCGAGCAGCGGAATCATCTGCCCGGATTTGACTGACAAGCGCCCTAATGAATCCTCAGCGCTTTCAAGGGCATACGACAGCAGATTACGCTGGTCGCCATCTGGCAACTGCATGATGCTTTCGCGCAAGGCGGACGTGTCGGTGTCGCTAAAACTCTTGAGGTCGCGGAGCTGCTGCCGTAAACGAAGCTTGTTGTCATCATTGGGGAGAGCATCAATCCCTTGCTCGACCAGATCAAAAATGGCCGTGCCGCCTTCGGAAGACAGAATGCTGATGAGGGCTTCGACAAAGGTGCTGGGTTTGATATTGGAAACTTTGGTGGTCGGGGCGTTGATGATGTCTTCGTAATTATTTGTCATGCCCTTATCGGGCAAGGCATTCGGCTCGGCCAACCCGAGCGACGGCAGGCGGGCATCGACCAGTTGAATGAGGGGATGCGCCAAAACTTTGGCTTGCAACTCTTTGTCGCTGATCAGCAGCAGCACCCCTTCTTTGAGGTTCTTCGCCCGCCAATTGAGCAAATTGGCAATGAACGAATTCATCTGTGTGACCAGCAGACTTAAGAGGCTAAAGACGAATAGGATGCCAATGGCAACCTGAATAATCGGGGCCATATTCCACTTGCTCCACTTCGCATTCGGATGCGGCTGTACGGCTGCATCCTGTTTTGACTAACGAAAGTGTAGTGTAGCACCAGTTGGAGATTTGGAAAAATGGCGATAGATGAAACAGCCTGATGCGCGTATAATTCCTTCCGCTATTACTTTCATACGCGGACAGGTTAAGGAGATTTTGGACTTATGGCATTCGACAAGATCGTTGTCCCTCAGGAAGGGCAAAAAAT
>JAKOWL010000214.1 GCA_029781535.1 Pseudomonadota bacterium | reverse complement strand
GGGCTATGCAGATGGGCAAGATCCAGCCCTAATTTCATGTCTTCTACAATATGACCAGTGGCCAGATTGATTTTCATAAGATCTTTCCAAAGAAAGGCCATTCCTGTCCCCATCAACTGACAAGGCAATCCTAATACATGCATACCGAGTGGCCTGACTTGGTTTCTCACTACCCATGCGAATTCACTTATACGTGCCTTGATACTCGCTTGTGGCACATTTTTCATCAGATACAATGCTTGTACAGGCCGCTGTTTTTCGAGGCATGCATGCGTTAAATTTTTAACTGCGTCAGGTGCCAAAACGCAATCAGCATCCACAATGATTACTACTTCCGGCGGGTCTACTAGAAGACGTTTTAGCCCGAAATCCAAAGCGTATCCTTTCCCTCGCTGAGACAAATCGTGACGTTCAACAACTTCCCCACCTAATGTTCTGACTATATCTGCAGTATCATCTTGGCAGTTGTCAGCCACTACCAGAAGCCGATCCTGCTTACGAAGCTGCGGCAATATGCTGCGCAAGGTATTGGCGATACCTGAAGCCTCGTTATGTGCAGGAACAAGTACAACCACAGAGGTTGCATCCGACTTTACCTCCTCAAGCAGTCGGGGCTTGAAAAGTATTGCTGCAATCACCTGAACAAACAGAACCATTGTTAGCATCAAACAGATGCTTAGCAACACAAATAACATACATAAAACAAATGACATCATGCTCTATAATATTCTGCTAACAAGCCAGCTTCTGTATCAATGTGATGCTGTCTTAACACGCGTTTATATCCACGTTCACCCATGGCCTGCAAAGACTGTTCTGGAGTAGTTATAGCCTTTTGCATGGCATCTACCAGCGCGTCAATATCACCTGCAGGACATAACCAACCTGTCTCTTCCGGCACCACCAACTCAGGAATGCCTGCTACGTATGTGGAGATGACTGGGCGCTTCAAGGCCATCGCTTCCATAATCACTACCGGCAGCCCTTCAGCAAAACTAGGCAATACCATGATTTGAGCCATTTCCAGTTGTCGCCTTACCTCTTCACTGCTGATCCAGCCAGTAATCTCAACGTGTGCCTGTAAACCATATTCTGAAATCAATGCCTCTATTTCAGGCCTCATCTCGCCATCGCCAGCGAGTATCAACTTAAAACTCACTCCCCTACCCATTAGGCCCTTTGCAGCTTCCATTAATAGCAATTGGCCTTTTTGCTCACACAACCGTCCTATACACAACAATCTTGGTTCGATTGGAAACGTGGTTTGCGGATGATCAAAAAAAGCCTGTTCCAACCCACAATGCACCACTTTAATCTTTGGCCAATCACTGTAGTCAACCCATCTATATAGCTGACTACGACCGAACTGGCTAATCGCTACTACAAACTTAGCATTTGCAATCTTTGCACCAAGCTTCAAAGCCTGAGGCCTATCAAACTCCTCTGGGCCATGCACGGTAAAACTGTATGGTACCCCGCTCAATATACTCGCCAGCATAGCAACCTCTGCAGAATTGGTACCAAAGTGCGCATGTATATGCTCGGCCCCATGTGAATTAACCCATTGAGCCAATTGGCATGCTTCTGCCAGATAGACAACATGATAAGGAAACGGCCTGTCTGCTCTTTTAGCAAGCTTAATGGCCCACATAAAGGCATCTAACAGGCGTGTAGGTGATTTTAACGAAACTACCAAAGCACGAAATAGCCCAAACAGGCCGGCTTTCAGTATGTATTGCGTTTTAGTTTTCTCCTGGATATCTTCAGAGTCCACCACATTATCCTGCCAGCCACGTAAGGCAAAACGGGCTACAGAGAAACCTTGTCTCTCCAATGCCAGAATCTCACGCCGAATGAAACTGTGGCTGACTTTGGGATATTGATTAATGAAGTACGCGATACGCATTGACAACTAAACTACCTTTGCAGGAATACCCACTGCTGTTTTTGACGGTGGCACATCAATGAGCACCACAGCATTGGCCCCTATTTTGGCATGATGGCCAATATGGACATTGCCAAGCACTTTCGCACCAGCACCGATATCGACGTGATCACCAATCATGGGAGCATTGTGTGTGCCCGCCGTACCTATAGTCACTTGTTGGAAAATAAGACAGTTTACCCCAATCTTGGCCTCAGGATGGATGACGACCCCGTTAGGGTGTGGCAGTAACAATCCACCCCCTATCTGCGCGTTTACAGGGATATCCGCTCCAGTAATGACACTCCAAAAACGATGTCGCAGAACTGCAGCTTTCTTGAATATCACAGCCAATGTCGACTTGGATCCGTCATGATGCTGATATGCGCGAATACTTGACAAGAGAGAACGTGAAGGCTGCCAGCTCCAAAACGGCTTATACTCTCGCGTCCAGTCAGGTAATTCTTTCGCCAATTCAGAAACTGTCATAAATATATTATTATTTTGTTGAGTGTTTACCAAAGCCAGTGACGTATGCCAACTTACACAGCAAAAAAATATGCTGCATATACTGGCTTGATATTAGAACTGGCCTCAATTTTATAAACGATTTTAATATTTGAATCAAATCAGCAAGGATTTGTAAACACAAATGCAGAATTGTCATTAATAGTCCATGATTCTTTCTGAAATATAAAAACTCACTTTCCACCTGCAAAGCCACTAACTGGCGGCTTACTAGAGATATATTCCCATCGGATTTAGCGCTTTCCCCACCGACATGAACTACTTCTGTGCCTGGAAAGTACATTACATCCCAACCGGCACTCTTGGCCATCTTACAGTGATCGACTTCTTCGCTGTATAGAAAATAGCGTGGGTCGAACAAGCCCACCTCATTCACTAATTCCCTGCGAATTAGATAATAACAACCCGGCACCCAGTCACATTGCCTTGGGCTAGCATGATCCCAGGACATATCATCAACATATCTCACATTTGGAAACCAACGACTCAATCCAGTCCGTTGCAAAAATAGATTCCAAACTGTAGGGAAGTAACGACAGCATGGCTGTAAAACCCCATCTCGGCCTACAAGTTTGACACCTAGGATCCCAACCTTTGGCTGTGACTGCATAAATGCGACCGTTTTTGCTATGGCATCCTCTTTAATAAAAGCATCTGTGTTCAACAGTAAAACATAATCACCATGTAAAAAAGGAACGGCTTGATTATTGGCACGACCAAATCCCACATTGGATTTATTAACAATCAGTTTGACTTGTGGGAAGGTTTGTTGAATTAACTCTACGGAATTATCTCTGGATGCATTATCTATAACTACAACTTCCAGTTCAAAATCACCTTTAGATGCAAATAAAGTTTTTAAAACCTCAATGCTCATTTGTGCTGTGTTGTAACTTACCAAAATAACTGAAATCAACAAAATAAATTCCTAGCGCCAAAAAGTTAGCTGGCTAATACCTCAAAATAAACTAAAAAGATTGATACGTTATCCATACCTTACGTTGAAAATATGCATCAAATCTTGGTTAAACACGTAACATTCAATTGGGTTGTGCTATCCTAATCCTGATTATATCTAACAATATGTTTATTAGCTGAACATCTCAATCTTATCTCACTATGCAAGAGTATATCCGAGCATTAATCGTCATTTTTGTCCTTTCTGCATTTGGTTTCTATTTAGCAAAAAAAATCTTGCAAGGACAAGTTCCTGCTAATGAGTTTAAACGTTGGAGAAATGTATGGCTGGCATTAACCGTTGTTGCATTTTTAGCTGGTAATTTTTATATATATATTACTGTAGGCAGTTTTCTAATACTCTTTTTATCGCGTGGATCCATCAGCAAGGCCGCTCTCTTTTTTGTCTTATTATTTGCCATACCGCCTGTTGGGATTGTTTTGCCTGGATTAGGGCTTGTAAATTATCTCTTTACGCTCACACATCCGCGTTTTATTGAACTCATTATTTTATTGCCTGCGGCAATTACAGTAGCGCGTAATAGTGATTTTAGATTCGGCAAAATATTGACAGATAAGTTTCTTATTTTATATTTGTTAATCATTGTGGCGCTTGAGCTAAGGGACACTACTTTAACTGATTCACTGAGAAAATCCTTTTATTTATTTTTAGATGCTTTTTTACCTTATTACGTTGCTAGCCGAGGTATTAAAGATATATCACAAATGAAGACCGCAATAGCAGGATTTATAACTTCAGCCATTGTCATCTCAGTAATTGCTCTATTTGAATATCTGAAGCACTGGTTACTCTATAGCCCGTTAAACTTTGCTCTTGGCGCAGGGGAAAACGCAACCCTGTACCTAGGGCGTGCTGGAGAAATTCGATCAGTTACGACATTCAGTCATTCTATAGTACTTGGTTATTTCATGACTATCGCGTTGGGCTTGTATCTTTTCCTAAGCAGCCAAATAGCCAATATAAAATATAGAAGACTAGGTTTTTTATTGATCATACTAGGCTTAGTCGCACCCCTATCACGCGGCCCATGGCTTGGCGCAGCAGCAATGATTGTATTATTTTTCCTGCAGGGGCCTCAACCATTCAAGAAAATCGGCACGCTTACTTTTGCGGGCATTTTAGTCATCATCATGCTAGCCATATTGCCTTCAGGACAAAAATATATAGACCTGATCCCCTTTGTCGGCAGCGCCGAGAAAGGCAATGTGGAATACCGCCAACAATTATTCCATAACTCAATGATTGTCATCGGAAGAAATCCACTATTTGGCTCAAGCAATTACATAGAGGCTCCTGAAATGCAAGAAATGATTCAGGGACAGGGCATTATTGACATCGTCAACTCTTACCTGCGCATTGCACTAGAAACGGGATATGTGGGGTTATGTTTATTTGTAGCCATCTTTATATCAACCATCTTCAGAATTCGTTCGGTGATGAAGCTATGCAAGGATAAAAGACATCCTGAGCACATATTAGGACGTAGCTTGGTCGCGATTGTTTTTTCCATCATGATAATGCTGGCTACTGTGAGCACTATTGGGACTGTATCCAATATCTATTGGGCTATATTGGGTGTCGGGATAGCTTACTCTAGGTTTTTGCCAACCCAAGCGAGAGCCATGAATGGCCATGCTCCAGCTGTTAGATAAGCCGCTGTTTTAAAGATGCCAAATGATCAGCTAATCTTGCAGACAACATTACAACAGTAAAAGTTGGGTTGCAACCGCCGCCTGTCGGGAACACACTGCTGCCAGCAA
This sequence comes from Pseudomonadota bacterium, assembly GCA_029781535.1. Lineage (GTDB taxonomy): Bacteria > Pseudomonadota > Gammaproteobacteria > Burkholderiales > Methylophilaceae > Methylophilus. The sequence goes on along the minus strand of JAKOWL010000214.1, from coordinate 72,681 downwards.
TATACAAATTATTTAAACCATGCACTTTAAGGTTAACATCTACTACACCATCTTTATCAGAATGAGACATCCTTGTTGTACCCATTTGGTGGCAATGATGTCCAATATCTATAAAAGGTTTTGTGCTATCTAAAATGTAGTCTTCCAGTTTAACCCTGGCTATTCCTAATTTAGCCACTTCTTTGGCAGCTTCAATCCCAATAGTTCGAACTGTTCGTTCATCATATCGATTCATCCGCCAATCAAGTACTATTTTGGGGATACCAAAAATATCCCGCTCGTTTGCACTCAATGTTACGCGACTATCCAGATTAGGAGATTGTTCAATTAAGCTTGTAATGACACCATCTCCAGGGCAATCAAAATCCATCAATTTCCTGCTTAAATCAGTTGCGCTTTCGGACTTACATATCAAATCTCGAATAGCCTGTTTTAAGGCTTGCGCCCGGCCATAACTGACCGCATTAAACTCCGGGTCAAATGAAATAACCCCATTACCTATCTGATATTTTTTTATTAAATTTGCGGAAGGGTTTAGATGCAATTTCCCATTTTTCCAGTAACTGGGATTTTCAGATACAAAGCGCCCATATCTTATATTGATATGTTCCATAAAACATCTACCAACCATATCGCCCCTATTACCAATACCCTCTTTCAGTTGAGTGTTGTTTGCAAGTAGCATTCTGGCGTTCTCGAGAGCCCCAAGTGCCAAAACGTACTGGTTGGCTGAAAATGTAAAATGTTGCTTTTTATTATTAGTAAACTGCAGATATTGAACGTTCGGCGAATTAGGATTTAATTGGATTTTCGTTAAATTTGCATGTATGAACAGATCGATTTTTTCTGATTTTTTTAACTCTTCCAGATACTTGCTGTTAAACCGCGTTGGGGGGCTCATGGCATGCGCAAAATTTTTAAAATTGTATCCACGCCATGGATTGGCTATATGAAAAGCGTCTTTTGGTAAATCTAAAATTTCTTTAGCAACGTCGAAGTATTTTAAGATATCAGTGCGTTGAACTTGCCACCCTGACATTCCATTTGGGTGCATCTCGAAATCTATTTCATCGAAATATGAGCACAAGCCGCTCCAATGGTTGGAAGTCCCGCCCAGATATCGTAACCGGCAATTTTTAACGGCATCCCAGTCATTTATACCGATACTTTTTCCATCATATAGCTTCTGGGATTCTTCCGTGTACTCAAGCGCCCCTCCCTCGCATAACAAGACACTTTTGCCTTGCGCCGCTAACAACCTTGCTACTGTTATCCCGGCAGGGCCTGTTCCGCAGACACAGACATCATATTTCTTGGGAGGCTTGTTATCAGCTAAGTTATCTAGATCTATCAGCATTGTGAATTAGAACAAATCCGACTTAAGTAGCACCCATCCATTAACTAGAATAAAGTCATCTTCTAATTCAATATTCGTCACTTCGGGTGAAAATTTTGCAGCCAAGAGTATAAAAGGTTGCAACATGAGCAGTTGCGCAAATCTTCTTTTCGACAAATTAACCATTTTTTGCAATTCTAATAATAGTAAGATTTTTCTGGTGTGTCTGAACGATTCAAGATGACACCCAACAAATTCTCCTGGGGTACATGGTGAAGAGTTTGCTCGATTTCCGTCTCTGTCGACATACCATTGGAAACCACCATTAGTACACAATCGATCTGCGGCAGTATCACCATCGCATCATCCGAATTCAACATTGGAGGCAAATCGAAAATAACCACTCTTGATTTATAGCGGTCTTTCAAATCCCTGATAAGATTCGCCACCACATTCGATGATAAAGTCTCAGCTGAACGACTGACCGGCCGCTGGGTAGGCAACACCACCAAACGAGGTATACCTGGGTTAACCATAATCTCACCTAGTTCAGCTTTTCCAGCGAGGAAATCATTAAGAGATTTTTCAGTGTGGATTCCCAAATAATTTGCAATGCGTGGCCTGCGCAAGTCAAAATCCACCAACATAGCTGTCTTATTAGGTTGCTGCGCAATACTGATAGCCAAATTAATTGAAGTTAATGTTTTACCTGATCCAGGCGTGGGTGAAATAATCGCAAGTGTACGCCAGTTGTTTTCTTCCATTTTTTGCAACACTTGCGTCCGCAATGAATCAAAAACACTGGTAACAGCATTATTTTTAATATGCGCTACGATACGGTTTTTTTCCAGATGTCGTGTATCTAATTTGACCACTTTTGTGTTTTGATAAGCAATATTTCCTAACTCATTCTCAGTATCAATAAAATTGTTAGTTTTATTACTAGATATCTTATGCAAATGCTCTGCTACAGGTTCAGAAGGAGCTTTGTGTTTTGCATATTGCTTGGCTTTGGCGAGTGCTTCTTTTATCTTTTCCATGCGATCTATATTCCCTTATGCAAAACGCGCCATGATTTTAGCCAATAACAAATCTAATGGCGTAAAGAGAAAGTGAATTACTAGTAATGCTAAAACTATTACACCTACAAAACCCAACAATACATAACGGGTAATGTTTTTCTTGCGGTTAATTTCACTTTCAGTTGTGATATAAGGAATCACTACTAGTGGACGCATACGCACCACCGCCATAAGTGACTCCACTCCTCTTACTGTCTTATCCATCATCTCAAGCAGCGCTACCAGCGCTACTGCCGCAGCCATTGCAGCAAAAAGCCCCAGTGCTACAATTTTCTGACGATTGGGTTTAATTGGCTTATCTGGGAAAATAGGCGGCTCCAACATTGAGAAACGTTCTGCTTTGTTATCTTGCTCCAAGTTCTCAGCAATCTTGGCATTGATTTGTTTGGATTTCACTTCCTCGTATTTGGACTTGGCATTTTCATAATCACGCATCAATCCAAATAGTTCTTTTTCAACCTGTGGACTTTGTACGACTTGCGTTTGCAGTTGTGCCATTTTTGCTTGAATGGATCGTTTCTGATCCTGCAACGAGACCAGCCTAGCTTTCGCGGCTTCAATTTGCGCTTGGATTTTAGCCACGACCAGATCTTTGGAAAAGTCTACCGTTTTAACGGAAGTTGGTGGAACAGGCGCCTGCGCAGCTTTTTCAAGATTCTCCACTTTACGTTTCAATGCCCTTACTGTTGGATGAGTGTCCTTATAAAGGGCTTGGGCTCGTTCCAATTCAGCTTTGGCTTTATCAAGCTCAGAAATAGCTTCAGAAACTTGAGTTTCCGGATTGGATTTATCGTTTGCTTTCGCAGCCGTCAGTTCGACATCCAGATATCGGAGTTCTTCTTGAGTGCTTTTATATTCACGATCTGTCTCTTGAAGTTCAGTCTCAGCACGCTGCAGCATTCCCATGTACATTTCCATATGTTCTGGGAGAGAATTGGCATGTGCCTGCTTATAGGTGGCAACTTTATTCTCTACTGTCTCAAGCTCTGTTTTTAACCGCTCAACCTCCTGCGTCAAAAACTCTGTTGTCTCTGTCGCACGCTCTGTTCTTGCTTTGACATTCTCATCTAGAAATAAGGTAACTAATTCGTTTGCAACTTTATGAGCAACCTCTGGCTTTTTATACTCAAACCCTACCTTAAAAGCAATCGTGGCCTTCGCCCCTCTCGAACCCTCTACATTGGCACTTAGCAAGTCAACAGAGATACTGTCCCTCATTTCATTGATAAGTGTAGAAATAGTTTCTTTCTGCAATTCATCTGCGTATAAATTGTATTTCTGGATGATGCGATAGAGATTATCTCGCGTCATAACACGCTGCTTGATAACCTCAATGCGTTCGTCTGCATAGCTAGTCACAGTCGCTTTAACCAAATCTGATGGAATATGTTGTGACTCAACGAGGATTGTACCTGTGGATTGGTATACAGGCGGCAGTAAAATGGCAGTAGCGATTGCTGCTACCATTGCCAATAAAAATACCGCAAGCATATAATGCCAACGGCGTTTTATTATAGAAATATAATCGTCTAACGATAATTCGTAATCCGCTGCCATCTTTAATCGTCTACCTTAAAATTGCGGCCATTGATAACTGAGAGTAATCCCTGCAATATCTGCGTCGACAGATTTTCCAGCCCCCTTCAGTTTTTTATGATCTAACGTAAATTTAAAATCCCAGAACTGGGTTAACTGACGTGAATACCATCCTGACAAGCGTTCTGTCTCGTTATTGTTGATGCTTTTGTTTTTAATAAGAGAGTAATCAGCACCCAACCGGCTAGTATTGGTTAAGTCAAATATGTAATTCAAGCCAATCCTGTCGGACTCTTGAAAGCCGCCCAACCCGGTTGCGTTTACAGAACGAGCATAAGTTAACAAATAGTGATGTCGGTTACCGTCATAGGTTAATCCCGCATTTCCTATCCAAGCACTACCGTTTGATGAAACCCGATTAATACCCACCCCAAAATTGGAAGAAAGCTGAGGCGAAATCAAATAGCTTGTCCCTAAAGTAATACTTCTTGAAGTATTACCATTGGCATTGGGATTGCTTGGATTGTAATCACTAAGCCCAAGCTGCAAAAAAGGACTCAACTTTTCATTATATAAATAAGTTAGGCCAAAATTCACACCTTTAGAGCTGTAATTGTTTAAGGGAGTACCGCTGTAGTCAATTTTACGGTAGCTCATACCAGCGGAGCCAGACAGTCTCTCAGTCAATAAACGACTGCCATTAATAGATAAGGATTTAGTTGTCGAGGTCCCATCTTTTTGCACTATCCCTGTACCAGCCTCAAACTCAGAGAAACGAGTACTGGTTTCGGCATAATTGGCAATCGCGCTTAATTTACCTCGGTCAAACTCCCGCTCCCAGCCAATTCCTACAGAAGGATCTTCACGGTCGATGCTGATGTTGCGATCTGATGAGCGTTGAAAACGCAGCCCAGCATCAAGAAACCATGAGGAAAGCCCATTTGTCCCAGTGATTTTATAAGTTGGATTGAGTGTGTAGCGCCATACCGATTGTTTATTCTTGTCAGACATCGTCGGGTTTGAATCATATTCAATCGATGCCGGCAATCGTGCTTGCTGCAACACAATAAGTGCTTTAGCCGAAATGGGTGTCAGGGTCCCAGTCAGCACTGACGCAGCAAGCAGCACTCGGGTAAATCGCTTATCGTAACTTAACAACAAAAACCTCTATTTAAAGCAAGATACTTTATAAATACGCGGTTAAGGAACCACGACGGTGTCACCCGATGAAAGCAAAACGTTCGACTCCAGGCTTTGTCCTTTTATTAACTTATCGTAATTCACAGACAAAACATTTTGCTTATTACCTTCCCTACGGATAATTTTGACAGCGCCATCATCAGCAAACTTATCCAAACCACCAGCCATGCTGATTGCTTGCAAAACAGTCACTGGGCCTGTAATCAAAATTGCACCTGGTCTTAGTACCTTACCAGCAATATAAGCACGATTACCTTCGATATTAGATACAACAACAGTCACTTGCGGGTCAGGCAAGTAAGTTTTTAATTTTTCAGTAATTTGTTTTTCAACTTCAGGTGTTGACAAATTTGCGACCTCTACTCGACCAGCTAGCGGGAAAGAAATACTTCCGTCAGGAAGCACTCTTACTTCCTTTTGCAAAGTATCTTCACCCCAAACGGAGACTTGCAACATATCACCTTCATGCAGTCGATATGGTTCGGCACCAAATGCCACAGAGGTATAGACCAAAGCGGCTAAAATAGTTGATGTAATGAGTTTAATATTCATAGTATCCTCCAGCCAATACAATAATATAAAAAAAAAGGCTTGTCGCCTTTTTTTTAAAAATACCCATCTTTTTAAAGTAAATTATACTTAAAACAGAGTAACTTTTTAAATTTAAACAACAAAAACACTAATATGCCGATTTCCCGGTGAAAGCAGTAACAGTACGCGCGATGATAGACAAATCCAACCATATAGACCAATTGTTGATGTATTCGATATCCGACTCGATTCTTTTGGTCATCTGATCGATTTCTTTCGTCTCACCACGATATCCTCTCACCTGCGCCAAACCAGTAATGCCGGGCTTAATATTATGTCTGGCATAATAATCGCTTATACGCTGTGAATATACCTCGTCGTGTTGTATTGCATGCGGTCTTGGACCCACCAGTGACATATCACCAATAAGCACATTGAACAATTGTGGCAATTCATCCAGACTAGTTTTGCGTATAAATCCACCTACCTTAGTCACACGTGGATCATCACGCTGTGCTTGCTTGAGTTCTTCTGTATCACGCACCTGCGTTTCTACACGCATGCTTCGAAATTTCCATATATTAAATGTCTTACCATTCCAACCAGCACGTTTCTGCTTGAAAAATACGGGCCCAGGACTGTCAAGCTTGACAGCTATAGCCACTAATAGCAAAACTGGGCTAATGAAGACCAAAATCAAAAAGGCCAGCACTCTATCTTCTATTGCTTTAGCCAGCTTGCTCACCCCGGTTAAAGGTGTTTCTGACAATGTCAGCACAGGCACGCCTGCAATTTCTCTCACACTGTGATTAATGAGGCGCAAAGAGAAGATATCCGGAACCCAATGTATAGAAACATGTTTATCAATCAGGACAAAATACAAATCCTCAAGCACCTTGGAAGCTTCTAAAGGAGTCACGATATATATAGTAGAAATATTGTGCTCATCAATCAAACTAGGCAACTCGGCAACCTGCCCTAAAACAATCGCATTTCGATTAAAAGTCGCATTTAACCCGGTTCTTTTCTTGCCCTTCTTTTTAGCTAGTTCTTCTTCAGCAATCGACACGGTGCCAATGACTCGTTGGTGTAACCAAGGATTAGAGGAAATTTTGAATTCCAGATAATCGGCAAGTTGTCCTTGGCCGACGATAATCGCATTTTCGACAGACTGGGAATGTCTATTTACTGTTTGATTGATTTTACGGACAACAAAATGTAATAGACTCTGCGCGAAAAAACCTAGAACATAAATCTCAGTGACAGCTATACGGGAATATATTTCAGTTTGCTTAGATAAAAACCCTAGCAAAATCAAACCAAGAAAGGAGAGCGACCAAGCGTTGAACAAACTAAATAGTTTGCCAGCAAAATTAGAACTGGTGCGATATATACCATAACGGTCGTACAAGACAGACATCGCGCCAAGCAAAACTAACAGCAGGATGATGTAATCCTGGGTCAAAAACCCAATATTGACATCTATCACTACCCACGCAACCAATAGAACAGCCAGTCCATCCAAAAAAGGCTGCAAAAAATTCACCAATCCTACTCTACGCTGTAGAATAGGTCTTGGTTTAGTATGTATCACCATAATTTCCTATGAGGACAAGCTTTGAGGCGTGTATTTTGCCACGGCTTGCGCTCTACACGTTACATCCAATTTTTGAAAAATTCGTTTTAAATGGTTCTTAACGGTATTGGGACTGATTGTCAAAATCATACCAATCTCGAGATTGGTCTTGCCTGACTTGACCCAGTGCAATATTTCCAGCTCACGCTCACTCAAACCACCAAGGCTCAGACCGTCAACAGTATCGTCTTCTACCGCAGGCGACTCCATATATTCTACTCGACGCAATGCAGCGTCTACATGAGGCATTAACAAGCCTAGCACAGAGTGCTGTACCTGAAACTCACGCGCACGATCGAAAAATACATATATACAATCATTTTTTCCTCTTGTGTCGCGCACGCCATACACCAATAGTGAATTCATACCAATTAGTTTATGTGTAAAGGCAGTGGGGGATTGCGCATTGATGCCAGAAGCATCAAAGAAATTGATGCGATACCATCTTTCACCATTATCCAGCCAACGCTGATGCAAATTGGTCATGAGATAAGCAAAAACACCAGGTGCATCCATCAGCTTTTGCGTACGAATATCTTCGATATTGGAAGACACATCGAAATTGAGTTCTCCGGTGGAAAAATCCCCCCACGCCGCCACAAGGATATCGTGAGGCAAAACATTCCGTACACTCTCTTGCAGCCAATTGAAAAAGTCCACATGCTTGTGAATAGAAAATGACTTCTGAATCACACCAAACACTTTTTCCCAGTTTTGACTCGAAACATTTTTATCGCTCATAACAGTCCCCTTGGGCTCTTTATCTGTAGATGAGCTTATTAATGCAGTTTTAATACCAGATTTTCCTTTTACATTTTTCATTAAAAATCAATATGTTAAAAACATATTTGTACGTTCTTCCTCAAGGAGAAGGCGATTTTTCAACATCATCGTCAATCATTCGTCGGATTTTAACTTAACCGAGTTAAATTCACATAACTTAGCTATCATTCAGGGCGTAAATACATGGCAAGTTTCTCCACCATCCAAATACATCCATTCCACAGCCAAAAACATATTTATCTGGTACGCTGAGCGCAACATAATCGGCTTTAATTGGTTTCTCTATGGATAATTGTTTATCAGCCAACACAGCTGTTTTGACTGACAGCGCTCCTAGCTGTATACATTCGTCCACAATAGAACGCAGCGTAATGCCCTCATCTAAAATATCGTCCAGAATCAACACATGGCGATTTGCGACTTTTTCTGGCCTGACTTTCCAACTTAGCGTCTTTCCGAGCGTTTGTCCATGGTAACGCGTAGCATGAACATAACCCACCTCTAACGGGAACTCCAGTGTCGATAATAATTGCCCTAGCAAATAACTGGCACCTGTCATTACAGATAACACTATTGGTTTTTGTTCGGAAAAATCCTTAGTCAAAGCATTAGATAAGGCATTTATCGCTCGGTTTACTGTGGCTGCATCATAAATCAGCTCGGCTTGCTTCAATAACTGCAGAGGGTCGTCTGTATGTTGGGACATGGAATCTGGATTAAAAGCCTTTAAGATATTGCGTGAATTCTTGCGCAATTTCCGGATGCTTCATTGCCAGTTCCACATTGGCTTTCATAAAGCCCAGCTTGCTGCCACAGTCGTATCTTTTCCCTGCAAATCGGTACGCATAGACGCTTTCCTGGCTTAACAAGTCAGCAATGCCATCAGTCAACTGGATCTCACCACCCTTGCCTGGTTTTACACGCTCCAAACAATCAAATATCCGTGGTGTCAGGATATACCTGCCAACCACTGCCAATGTAGAAGGCGCATCTGCTGGCTTGGGTTTTTCTACGATGCTTTTCAATTGCAGCAGGTTCTGATCGATGGGGAATGCATCCACAATGCCATAACTGGCGGTATCTTCCGGCAACACATCTTCTACCCCTAGCACAGACCCTTTATGCACAGCATACACATCTGCCATCTGCTTGGTTACTGCAACATCGGCGTCAATCAAGTCGTCGGCCAATATCACTGAAAAAGGAGCATCGCCCACAACAGGCTTAGCACAAAGCACTGCATGCCCCAAACCCAGCGCTTTAGGTTGACGAATAAAAATACATGACACATGGCTCGGTAAAATCCCTTTTAACGCTTCAAGCATCTGTGTTTTGCCACTAGCCTCCAAACTTGCCTCGAGTTCAGCTGCATTATCAAAGTGGTCTTCAATGGAACGTTTATTACGCCCTGTAATAAAAATAAGCTCCGTGGCACCCGCCGCAATCGCCTCTTCCGCTGCGTATTGAATTAGCGGCTTATCTACAATGGGCAACATCTCTTTGGGACTAGCCTTGGTGGCGGGCAGAAAGCGCGTCCCTAAACCGGCTACCGGAAATACTGCTTTAGTTATTGCTACCATAAACACTTTCAACCAATATTAATGTAATAAAGTACTGCTTATACCTTTTATGGGCTGGGGGGAGGTATCTTCGGGCAACCCAAGCTGAGCCTGATATTCATCGACCCAACCTGTTATCTGTCTTTTGATTTCCGCCTCGTTTTCAAAACGAACCGAATCCAGCCATGCAAGCAATTGCTTTACCCATATTATATCGGCCTTACGGGCTTGTGCGATTCTCAATTTTGGATGTGACGTAGGAAGGGTATGCTCATCATCAGCCAAAAGCTCTTCATATAACTTTTCTCCAGGCCGTAAACCGCTATAAACAATTTTAATCTGCTCAGTATCGAACCCAGACAAATGAATCATATTCTTTGCCAATTCCGCAATTTTAACCGGCTCCCCCATATCCAACACAAATATCTCACCACCTCGCCCCATTAAGCCTGCCTGCATCACCAACTGGGCCGCTTCTGGGATAGACATGAAATAGCGCGTAATCTCTGGATGCGTGACCGTAACAGGACCACCTTTGGCTATTTGCTCGCGAAATTTTGGAATAACACTTCCGCTGCTTCCGAGCACATTCCCAAATCTAACGATCACAAACCGAGTGCTCTTTGAGTCTTGCAAACCTTGGCAGACCATCTCTGCCATGCGTTTACTTGCACCCATCACATTGGTTGGATTCACCGCCTTATCTGTCGAAATCAGAACAAACTGATCCACACCGGCTTGCTTGCTTGCCTCAGCTAACGTATACGTGCCTAATACATTATTCTCTAACGCACCAAATACATTGTAATTTTCCATCATCGGCACATGCTTATATGCTGCAGCATGAAAAACAAGACTGGGTTTATACTTATTCAATGTTTCCACTATGCTGGCAGCATTCCTTACATCCCTGACCAAAAATAGCTTTTGTACATCTTGAGTCATTTCAACAAAACTTTGCTCTAACTGGTATAACGCATATTCAGAAACATCTAAACATACAAGCAACGCAGGCCTAAATTTAAGAATTTGCTTACACAATTCAGACCCAATCGAGCCACCGGCACCGCTCACCAAAACCGTCTGATGCTCGATTGCATGAGTTAGGCCGGAAACATCTAACGTGACAACATCACGCCCCAACAAATCCTCGACTTCAACTTTGCGGATTTGGGAGATGCTCAAGCGACCACTCATTAAGTCCTCGATCGCTGGGACAGTCAACACCTCCAAATTCAAACCATTTGCCAAATCAACCACTTCCTTGCGCAATTGATGATTGGTGGCCGGCATTGCCACAATCACATGTTTTACCCCTGTTGCTTTTACAATTTGAGCCAACTGCAAAAAACTACCCAGCACTTTAACACCAAACAACGACCTTCCAATCATACTGACATCGTTATCTAGCAGACCCACCACCTGCCACTGGCTACTACGAGACAAATCCTTTACTAATGTAACACCAGCCTCACCAGCCCCCAGCACAAGCACAGGGCTTCCTAACGTCTGTGTTAATCCATATAACTTATGCTCCTTCCAGGCACGATAGGCCAATCGGCTACCTCCCATGATCAATAGAAGCAATACCGGATTTAGTATCAATACAGAACGCGGTATCACTCCATAGGGCTTTAACATAAATAATGCTCCAGCTACTGCAAGCGCCGAAAATGTAACCGCCTTAAGAATACGTTTAAGATCAGGCAAGCTTGCAAAACGCCACACCCCTTGATATAGCCCTACATACATAAAAATAGCTAATTGCAACATCACAACCCAAGGCATGGTTGTTAACAAAACTCGAATGAAATCCGCTGGAATATCAAAGTTAAATCTGAGAGAGAATCCAAAAGTCCAAGCAACCACGGAAGCTAGGATGTCATGAACAATAGCAAATATCGTTTTGGGTTTAGTAATTAGTTTTTTCATTTTTACCTACTAATGCTGAATGCCTTCTTTGTACAACACTTTTTTCATCGTTAACAATATTATTCTCAAGTCCAACCAGAAAGATTGATTCTTCAAGTAGTAAACATCAAATTTCACTTTTTCTGGAATCGGTAATTCATCTCGCCCATTTATTTGCGCCCACCCTGTCAGCCCTGGTAGCAGTTTATCCACCCCAGCCTCAGTTCGCAACCCAACCAAATCATCTTGATTGAACAAGGCAGGCCGAGGGCCAACAACACTCATGTCTCCCACAAAAATGCTCCACAATTGCGGTAGTTCGTCCAAACTGGTTTTACGCAATAACGAACCGACAGGCGTTAAAAACTGATCAGGATTATTTAATAGATGAGTGGCGACTGCTGGAGTATCTACCTTCATGGTACGGAACTTAGGCATCTTGAATAATTTATTCCCAGCCCCAATACGGTCAGACCAGTATAGCATCGGCCCTGGGGAAGTCAGCTTGACTGACAACGCGACCAGCAGCATGGGAGCCGCGAACACCAAAATGGCGATTAAGACCAACACAATATCAAACAGGCGCTTCATAAAGTCTATTCTTAAAATGCTTCGCAGTTTCCTGTAAGCCCTGCTGCAAAGTAAAAGGCGGAGACCAGCCCAACTCGCGGCGTATCTTACTGCTATCAATCTGCAGTGAGCCAGTGAGTCGGCGCGCTTGCTCGCCCTTGTCAAACAGATTTGCAGCCAGTTCCAGTCCCCAGATAGGAAAAGGAAATATCCGTGCGGAGAAGCCCATCGCCTGGCTAAGCCGGGATAGCAATTCTGGCGTGGAAATATCCTCCCCATCGCTCACAAGATAAGTCTGCCCAGCCGCCTTTGGATGCGTAACACATAGCACTAAAGCATCCACCAGATTTCCCACGTACACCAGACTGCGTGCATTGCGCACAGATGCTAGCGGCAAGGGGATGCGCCGATGCAATACACGCAGCATTTGTGCAAAATTGCCTTTAACCCCTGCTCCGTACACCAAAGTCGGCCGCACAATCACCACCTCTAGCCCTGTTTCTTCAGACAACGCTAACAATTGCCGCTCAGCCTCCATTTTGGAAACCCCATAGGCATCCTGCGGATTGGGTGCATCTAGCTCTGAAAATGGCCGTGATGTTGTTTCCTCGCCATTCACCTTGACCGAACTTACAAACACAAATCGCTTCACCCCGGCATTCGCTGCCTGCCTGGCAAGATTGAGCGTTCCGACCACATTCACTTTGCGAAACGCTTCAAGCGGATTTGCGACCGTTTCCTGCATGACATGCACCCGAGCTGCTAGATGAACAACCACATCACAATCGATCAACACTTTCTGCCAACAGGTATCAGCATCTATACTACCAACGGAAATTGTCGTTACTGGCAAGCTAGAATCTTGCCTTACTATACCGCGAACAGTTAGACCTTGTGCAATCAAACTTGAACATAAAACCTTGCCAACAAAACCATTTGCACCTGTGACCAATATTATCATGCTCGAATCAATTCATCATAAATTGGTAGGGTTTGATGTACCACTGTCTCTATAGAAAATTCTTTTTCTACAATAACTCGTCCACGTTTACCCATATCTTTACGCAGTGTGGGATTTTCAATTAATTTAAGAATTGCTTTCGCAAGATCATCAACATTTTTTAATGGTACTAACAACCCATTTTCTTCATTTCGAACAATCTCACGACACCCTGGCGCATCCGTGGTAACTATTGCTCTACCACAAGCCGCAGCTTCAATTAATACTTTTGGCACACCTTCACCATATGCAGACGGTAAGCAAACAATGTGAGATAAGGATAGAACCACGGGCATATCAGTTCTTTTACCCCACCACTCAACAATTCCTTCTTGTTGCCAAGCATCAAGCTGATTGTTAGAAATTGAAGCAGGATTATCTGGGTCGCCCACACCTACTAAAATAAATCGCGCATTTACTCCTTTTTGCTTTAGCTGGCGAGCAGCCTCTACAAAATCCCCTACTCCTTTATCCCACAGCATGCGTGATGCAAGCACAACCAAAGGAACTCCATCATTTTCGGCAACAACATGAAACTGCACAAGATCTACCCCAGACCCACGAATTAACGCTGCGCACGCAGGCGTTAAAACTCCGCGAGTTACGAGTAAAGCCATATCATCAGGGTTCTGCAAAATAACGCGTGTGTTAGGGCGATTTAGCAATAAGCGAAAAGCCATTTCAATGAAAGGACGTAATAGTCGCGCTTTGCTGCGTTTCGAAACGAATAGGAAACCTAGCCCTGCCAACGCATTCACAACCGCAGGCACGCCAGCCAACCTCGCGGCAATAGATCCATAAAGCACGGGTTTAAGTGCAACATGATGCACAATATCAGGCTGATGATCTTTATAAATTCTAAACAAACTCCAGATTACACCCAACTCCTTGAACGGATTACGGCTACGGCGAGAGATCTCCAAAGAAATTAGTTTCAGACCATGCGAACGGATAAACTCGCCATACTGGCTAACGCGTGTTACTACCACAACGTCATAACCAGCCCTCTGGGCGGCGAGTGCCAAAGGTAAACGATGAGAGCAAAAGTACCAGTCTTCTGTCACAAAGAATAAAAGCTTAGGCTTAGCGTTCATGCAGACAACTTAACCTGGAAAATTTTTGCAACATTAAACCCCAGCCTAGCACACCTAAACCATTCAATAGCTGATAACTGCCATAGCGCATACGATAGAGAGTGCCAACATTGCATACAACCAACGATAAAAAAACAATCATTATTATCGCAAATAACAGAATTAACAAAGTGGTTAAGCGCTTTTCACTAGTCATATATAGAAGCATGCCCACCCCGACTATTAGCACGTAACTCACTATCATTTCAATTCCAGCTACCAATCGCATGAGGCCGCCACCCGCTGAAGACCCTTCAGCTTCCCACATTGATGGAAAAGGTGCTAGTAAACCAATTTCCATGGCCCGTGGCACATATGTTGCGATATCCCATAATTTACCAAAACGCACATTTGTATCGATGTTGCTACCTGCATCAGGATACCCCTCAGCAAATTCAACTCGTGCGGCATTGATCTGGAGTGCAAACTTATCAAGATATGAATAGGCCTCAACAGGGGCAACAGGGGCAACAGGGGCAACAGGGGCAACAGGAGCAACATATAATTTGCTAACTCCAACTATAATTAGCAAACTAAAAAGAACCCCAAACCGCCATAATAAACCACGCCCTCTACACACCAACATTAATAGCAGGGTAATTACAGAAGAGGTTGCGATCAACGGTTGTAATAAATAAGGACGGACAACCCAAACCAACAAGCTGCCAAAACAAATGATTACAACATAGTTAAGCAGGCGCTGCCAACTTAATGTCTCGCTCAATGAAAATTGAACCCAGACATAAATTACCGCCAGCACCCCCGTGATTGAAAACACATCCTTGTGAATCTGACCATAAATCATGGCAGCACTTGGAAACAGCACAAATGGCAGCATGGCAATAAAGGCCAAACGTTCATTCGAAATTGACTTAAAAATGCCATACAAAAAAACAGCACTGCTCGCAAATAGCAATGCATTGATTGGCAACAAAACCCATGGCTCATTGACCCCAAAAAAATAATAAGCCGCCGCTGCAATACCGATAGGCGCATTTCCCTGTGGCCGCAACTCCCATACGCTCCAACCTTGATCACGCATCAAATCCACAAGTTTTACAGCGTCACTGTGAAATCTAACCCAATCTCCACCTACCATTAAACCATGCCCTGCATGCAAATTGGGCAACAAAGGTAAAGCTACCAATTGTATAAACAACCCGGCCAATAATGAGTAAGTAAAAACCAGAAAAAACACGCCAGGTGAAGCTACATGTAGTTTATTATTGACAGACTCCCAGCAACGGATCTGCCCTTGACTTCCGCTTTCTTTCATTACTGCTTTTCCAACCAAGCCTGAAACATCAACACATCCCACAATAGATACTGCCAGTTGCGCTTACCAGACAAATGCTCATCCCACTTTTCTCTCACCATTTCCGTATTAAAGAACCCTTCATTATGTAACCGACTTGCATCTAGCAACTCTTCCGCCCAGCCACGCAAAGGACCGCGTAGCCATGTATCGATTGGCACACCAAAACCCATTTTTGGACGCTCGATCAATGCTTGTGGCACAAACTTATATAATACTTGACGCAACGCCCATTTTCCCACGCCATCGCGTAGTTTATATTCTAATGGCAACTGCCAGGCAAATTCGACTACTCGATGATCGAGAAATGGCACTCTGGTTTCCAATGAAACGCCCATTGCTGCACGATCCACTTTAGTCAAAATATCATCTGGGAGATAAGTCAGCATATCCAAAGCCATCATGCGCTCTATATCAGTAGACGTATTTAGCTGCAAATCAGCGCTGGTCAGCACGGTCACAGGTTCTGTTGCCTTCAACACCAAATCAGCAGGAGTACGCCAATGAGACACAAGATCGCGATAAAGATCCTCAACAGTTTGACTAGCCAATACATCTGCCCCTTTGTGCAGCTTATCTCCAATATTCATCATCCCAAAACGATTAGGCAAAACTTTCATCAACGGACTAGCTATATGATTCCATGTGCCCGGCGACAATTTCGTCAAGCTACTCGCAACGGCACGACGCAATCCTACCGGCAAATATGACAAAGTGCCCCACATTCGGTTAGCCATTATGTAGCGGTTATAGCCACAAAAAAGTTCATCTCCCGCATCACCAGATAAAGCTACGGTCACATGTTGGCGTGCCATCTGCGCAACCAAAAATGTGGGGATCTGAGAAGAATCCGAAAAAGGCTCATCATAAAGTGAGGGCAGTTTTGGGATAACATTTAAAGCATCGCCAGCGGTAACATACAACTCAGTGTGTTGTGTTCCTAAATGCCGTGCTACTGCTTTAGCGTGTTCCGCCTCATTGTAGTGTACTTCATTAAAACCAATTGAAAAAGTACGCACTGGCAGGCCAGATTGTGCTTGCATCAAAGCGACAACCGTAGATGAATCCACTCCGCCCGACAGAAACGCCCCCAAAGGCACATCCGCCAGCATTTGCTGGCTGACAGCATCTCGCAGTAGCATTTCAAGTGCAGACACGGCCTCTTCTGCCGTACCTCTGAATGGCGAACGAAAACCCACCTCAACCACCTGTTTGCCTGACCAATAAGGTTCGATGCACGGCTCAGGATGCTGATAAGATATGGTGAGCAGACAACCAGGTTGCAGCTTGTTGATGTCCTGCCAAATAGAATAAGGGGCGGGAATATAGTTATAGCGCATTAACAAGGCTAAAGCATTGCGATTAACCTCAGTCTTAAATGCAGGGTGAGCTTTTAGTGCCTTAAGCTCTGAGCCAAACAAAAATACCCGTTCGTCACCACTCCCTTGCCAGCCATAATACAGCGGCTTCTCTCCCAAGCGATCACGCCCTAGTGTCAATGCGCGGGTTTGCTTGTCCCACACGGCAAAAGCAAACATACCAATGCAGCGCTCGACGGTAGCCCTGATACCCCAGGCGGCAAATCCGGCCAGCAAGGTTTCCGTATCGGAGTGACCGCGCCATACAGGCGCAGAACCGGCCTGCTCCAGCGACTTGCGCAAATCGAGATGGTTATAAATTTCGCCGTTGAACGCGATGACATAGCGACCGGTATGGCAAGCCATCGGCTGATGTCCAGCCGGCGACAGATCGAGAATAGACAGCCGCCGGTGGGCTAGACCGATTCCAGCCTCACTGTCATACCAGACACCTGAATCGTCAGGCCCTCTTGCTACTATAGTATCCGCCATCCGCTTCAGAACAACCGATACCTTATCGTTAGCGCGCCAGGTTACAGCCCCCAAATACCCAGCCAGTCCACACATATTTTTATTCTCAACTTTCTAAATCTAGAATAACTGCAAACAAATCAATGCGATAAGCGAGTCGGACGCAATAATACGTCAAACCCACTTACTAAAAGTTCATCATCCGGCAATTCCTTAAATTGCGATGCGAGTGAAGACTGTCTGATTGGCAATGACTCCCTACGAGAAACCTTTTGCACCTCGCAATCAAATTCTCCAGCACGGAATAATGAAAGCATCTCACTATATTGGATACGATTTGTATAAAAACCGGATTTTACGAAAAATTCAGATTCCCATACACGTTCACTGAAACGCAAGTTGTTTAACCCACCACCTAAATGATCCCTAAGATCGATCCGATGAGAAGCAATACCAGATGGAGAGATAATGCGCCGACATTCACGAACAGTTTCAAGAAATTCTTTTTTTCTCACATGCTCTAGAACGGCCTGACTGAAAATGAAATCAACAGTCCCCGACTTAACCCTTGAGAAACTATCCAGTCCATCTACCCAATACTCTGCTTCGCACGCAGCTAACACATCCTCCAGTGATTCAGCCTGATAAATGGCTTGAGGTACAGACAACCCAAACTTCTCCAAATCCTTGGCCATGAGTTTATAAATACCAGCATCCTTGACCGCAAAAGCCCCAGCATCTATAAGGATGGTCCGAGCACCATAACAAGCAGAGATCAACGCAGTTGCCACACTATCCCCGGGCCCAATCTCAAGAATAGTTTTTCCCTTTAATTTACCTGTCAGACAAGCCACTCCAACATGTCGATCGAAAACACCCTTCACATACTCAAGCTTATCCATGTAGCCATGACGAAAAAAACCGAGACTTTGCCAAAACCCATATCTAAATGGGAGTCTTGAAAGGACGATTTTCCCACCAATTTTTACCCACCAAGAAATTGCATGCATCTAATGTTCTCCGCGTTATATTCAACACTACAACAGTCACACAACAGCATGCTCATAGAATGCTTCATAAGTTCGTGCAATCAACCCAATTTCATAAAACGTTTCGACCCGCGTCCTAGCCTGCAGACCCAGGGCTGTTTTTTCTTCCTTGGGCAAGCACAAGAGTTCAACAATATATCTTGCCAAACCGGACATGTCACCGGGCTGAACCACTCTTCCTGTTTCACTCACAATCTCTGCCGAATCCCCCACATCAGTCACCACGCAGGGCACGCCGCAAGCCATAGCTTCGCCCAGCACGTTAGGAAATGCTTCACCGTAAGATGAGGAGGAAGCCAGCACATCCAGTGCAGCCATCAAGCGTGGCATATCATCCTGGCGCCCCAACAGATGTATACAGCCGTCGAGGCCGTGCGCATCGATTAGCGCCGTTAGCGAGGCGTTTTCCTTATCAACGCCATTCCCTGCCAGCACAAAATGGACATCGGGCATGGCTTTGTGGATCATAGCTGCCGCTTCGATGAATCCAGTATGATTCTTTTGTGGATCGTAGCGCGCCATCAGACCAACCAATCTAACATCAGAGGGCAGCCCAAACTCGGTCCGGACTACGAGTCTCGCTGCATCATCCGGATGGAAACGTGCCAGGTTAAATCCATTCGGGATGATTCTGATTTTATGACTACAATAACCCACCTCGGCATGTACTGCTCCGGCACGTGCCGAGCAAGAGAGAATTTGTCGTGGCAGCCACCCAGAAAGAAATGCGCAGATACGGACAACCATCAACGTTGAACGTTTGGTCGTATCTTTGGATAGGTTACTATTGCGCAGCGCCCAGACGACCCGCTTGCAGCCCGCCAGCCAGGCGGCTACTCCGCCAATGAGATCAGCGTGGTACATCCAGGTCTGCACGATATCCGGACGGATTTTACGCAACAGCCAAGCCAAGCGGAATACCGAAAAAATCCCCATCACGCTTGGCGCCATGCCGATCGCCAGCACAGGGATATCGAGCTGCACAATGCGCGGCCCAATCTCTCCCAGTGTGGTCAGAGAAACCACGTGCGGCTCGAAGCGCTGGCGGTCAATATTTTCCAACAACTTGAGCAGCATCGCTTCGGCACCACCAGTTGATAGGCCAGTTGTGATAAAAACGATGCGTATCATGACGATTTCAGCAGCTTTTTTGTGGGGCAGCTCGCAAGCAGGTGATTCCATCTTCGCAGAATATTTTCCGCCGGAAACCACTCCCAGACTTTGGCGGCTCGGCAGCTCATCGCCTCGAGATTCGCTTCATTGTTAGCGAGCAACTTCAGTAACATCATCTCAGCGCCACCAGCAAAAGACCTATAGTTAAGTGTACTACGACTGTCGAATTATCCACGCTTAATTTCGAACAAATAAAAACTCATTACAACCTAACTTCCCTCCCACAGTCTTCAATTTAACCAGATTAAAACCACGCTGATGAAAAAAATCGAAAATTACTTCAGGCTTCGCAACTTCAAATGGCAAGCCACCCACCCAATCCAACACGTCATGCCAGGCAGACATCCCACGGACACTGTGTTCCGCGTAATGATTCCAAGTGTAAAATGGACGCAGCGTCAGCAAATCAACAATCGTGTGAGGCCCCCATAAACGCAACATAGCTGGGCATAACACCAACCAACGCAAACTTTTGGGTAATTTGTTATACATTTTTTTAATCTTAAGCCAAATTTTGCTCATCGACCCTTGATCATTGTATATTGCGATATATAACCGCCCACCCCGAGCAACTAACTTCCCTGCATTATCCAAAGCGTCCCACATTGCGCCTGTATGATGCAAAACACCCCATGAATACACTACATCAAATGTACCTAATTGGTTCATATATTCACTATCCAATACACTCCCCTCTTCAACAATCCAACTTGGGTCATTATCGGAGAATCGTCTTTTCAATTCTGCTGTACATGCAACAGAATCCGGATCATAATCAAACGAATGCACGGTGGCCCCCATACGCCAAGCAACTAAGCTAAACAATCCACTACCCGACCCTATATCTAAAAAGGTCTTACCTTTTAGCGAGTCCAAACCTAACATGATGCATATGGACTTTTCTGCAAGGTCAATTCGTTGCTCATTTAAATTGTCTAGGAAATGAGACCAGTTCTTCCCAAACGCAAATCGTTTCCCGCTAAGTATTTCAGCTTTATTGGTGGTCATTATTTATACTTTCTTGCATACAACTGAGAAAAGCTACAGTGCTATATTTTTTGAAATACTGCAATCATGTGAGGCTGTTCTTGCCGACCTAAAAATATGCGACGAACCAACCCCTTAGCCATATTCATCACCCATCCTTTCGCTGAGAAATCAAGTGTACTAGCAAATTTCAATTGAAATTTATATTTTTGCACTTGATCAACAAGAGTTTGCACACTCCATGTACGGACATGTTGCCATTGATGAAAAATTGATCCGCATTCTGGACAAAATCTAGTTGAAAGTGATAGATCCTCATTATTTGGTGTTGTTATCACAACCACACCACCTGGAATGAGTACACGATAAATTTCGGCCAAAGTGGTCTCAAGATACTCATCATTGAGATGCTCAACCACCTCAACAAGTAATACTGCATCAAACATTTCACCGGCAAGATCCGCTGGTAGGGATTTTACATGTTGCGCCCCGCCAAACTGTGGGTGATTAGCCGCTTTTTCTCTGAGAGAACTAATAGAGTCTAGTGAAAAATCTAAACCTGTATATAACCAAAGCGCACCCAACCGTAATACATGTTCCCAAATAAAACCAGGGCCGCAACCAAAATCCAACACACGAATATCATCCTTAAGTGGTAATTTGCTTGCCTTTAAAATCTGCTCACCATAAGATTTAGAAAAATACATATTTGAATATGGCTCAGTTCTAGAGTAATAATTCCAAAGCCTAGAAACCTTAGCATCATCCCATTCAATGGGATGTTCATTAAAATTCATACAATCTCCTTATTTAAACCTTTCTTTCAGCCAAGCTCTCCAGCCATACACAAGGACAATAACCTGCGACAAGCTAAGGGCAGCTAGCCAAGCCCATGCTCCCAACAAAAAAACACCCAATATTCCACAACAAACTGACAAAACTAGTATTTTTATTGTCAAAGGAAGTACGCGACTACTATTTCCACTTACAGAATAATACCCTGTTAATGCAGGGCCAAATATTCCCAAAATCACCCAAAACATACCTGAAACCAAAAGTGCCACATGCTCTTGTCCGTAAGACGCCCCAAATAAGAAACCTTGCAACGATGGCATGTTTACTGCAGCAACCGCTGCTAAAGTTATTGTTATGCTCAAGTATGCAAGAATGACCACTTTCAACAGCTTTAGGTAGGCTCGCCGATCATTCACATATAACTGAGCAAGTTTTGGATATGCGGCAACATGTATAAGAAGACAAGCGCCAACAACAGCACTGCACACCCGCTCTACGACGCTGTAAGCGCCCGCTTGCGAGACCCCCGCCAGCACACTAACAACAATTGGACCAGATGAACTATAAAGAACTGCCACAAATTGAGAAATAAAAAGATGAAAACTTTCATATAATTCTTGAAATGGAGAATGCCAAGTTAACTTCCTATTCTCAAGCCCAAACTGCCGAACACAAAAAAATAAAGTACCCCCCCCCGCAACCAAAGGCCCTGATACCATAGCTATCGCTGCTGCCAACATTGAATTAGGGTGGTTACCACTTACTAGATAAAAACCAAGCATTAAGGTAACCGCGGTACCAGCTACAGAAATAAGAGCTACTAAAGTAAACCTCCCAACAGCTTGAAGATACCATCCTGTATGTAAAGTCCAAGCTATAGGCAACCCCAACAACAGCACGATCTGCGATAAGGAAATTGGCCTATTAATAACCACGCTACCAAAAACAACCATCAATATGACGGTAAGCACTGCAAGCAACAAGACCAACTTTGCGCTTCCAATAGTGCACACCGCATGAAGGGCCGACTCCCCATGTGTTAACCTAGCCACACGGACAGGTCCGCTAATATGGAATGCGTATTGCACAACAGTAACGCCATAAGTTGCCCATGCCATTGCAACTGCCAATTCACCATACTGTGCTAATCCAACTTCACGAACAATGAAGGGTATTAGCAATAAAGGAACCAAGCCGGCTAGCGCATATTGCATCGCTAGCACTGCGCTATTAACCGCAAGACTACGAAGCATGTATTCTAATTACAAACATGTCAGGCATTAGCGTGCCTCATTCCCACATGTATGCCTATACCACTCAACCCATTTAACAATCGGTTGTCCAATAGTGATTGCCGTCACCAAATTAACCCGTCCTACCATAAGTATCATCAAACCGCACAATATCGTCCTCGCCCACGTAATCACCACACTGCACCTCGATAATCGCCAATGGCTCAGCAGCATTATTCGCCAGGCGATGGCGATGTGTCTTGGGTATATAGGTCGATTGATTGGCTTGTAGCGTAAACTCCATGTCACCGTTGGTAATAGTCGCTTCGCCAGAAACTACCACCCAATGCTCGGAGCGGTGTTTGTGCATTTGCATGGACAGTTTCGCCCCTGGCTTGACGACAATGCGCTTGATCTTGAAATTAGATCCTTCTTCCAGAACTGTGTATGTGCCCCATGGGCGATGTACGGTGCGATGGAATTCGGTTAAATCAGGGCGGCTAGTTTTCACCTTTCCGACCAGGTTCTTGATATCTTCTGCTCTACTGCGGTCACACACAAGAGTTGCGTCTGTCGTCTGAATCACGGCGATATTTTTCAGCCCCAATGTCGCCACCACGCCGCGGCTGGCCCAGATCAGGCTATTATTTGTGTCTTCGCTATAGACATCTCCATGTAATACATTGCCATTATCATCTTTCGGGCGTTTGGCATATAGAGAATCCCAACTGCCCAAATCGCTCCATGCCATATCTACCGGCACTACGGCGACTTTTTCTGCCTTTTCTGCCAAACCGTAGTCCATAGATAAGTTCGGGAATTGCGCGTACTGTTCGGCAAGACTTTCTGGTTTGAGTCCACGCACCAGCTTATCAATCCCAGGCTGGTATTTTGCGAGCATTGCCATGAACATACTAGCCTTGAAAACAAACATGCCGCTGTTCCATAAGAAACCTTGCTTCAGAAACTCCTGAGCACGTGATAGGTCAGGTTTTTCAACAAACTTTTCAACTTCATAAACGGGCATCTTTCCGCCCGCAATTTCATTTTGATTTGGCTTGATGTAGCCATAGCCCGTCGCGGGCTCGTGGGGCTTGATTCCTAACAGCACCAGATAATCCTGCTGGGCAACTTGTTCCGCAGCTTGCCAAGCCTGCAAAAATGCAGCTTCATTATCTATCGCGTGATCAGAAGCAAAAACACCAATGATTGCACCAGGTTCACGCTGATAAATTTGATAGACCGCCCATGCGATGGCCGGTAAGGTGTTACGTGCTATGGGCTCTGCCAGTACGTTTACCACTGCATCTACTGCTAACTCAGCCAATTGGCCTTTGACCTGAAACTTGTGGTCCTCATGAGTTACAGTGAATAATTTGTCGGGTGCCACATGCTTCAGCAAGCGTCCAGCGGTTTGCTGCAAGAGCGTCTGCGTGCCGTTCAAAGCCAGCAACTGTTTAGGCTGCATGGTGCGTGACAATGGCCATAGACGCGTGCCTGAGCCACCACATAAAATCACGGCGTAAGAAGTCATGCTGCACTCCTTTGTTTTTCCAGCAGTTTGGCTTCCTCACGCAACTCAGCGATTTCCCGTTTCAATGCAGTATATTCCTGTAACTTGATTTTTAAAAACTGTGCGGTCATCCGTGATTTTTCTTCAATGCCGCTCGGTGTCAGTAGATACATATAAGCCAGCTTGTTTTGACTGTTGCGAAAATTGGAGGCTTTCAGCAGCCCCTTCTCTATCAAAGCTTTCAAGCAAAAATTCACGCGTCCAAGGCTCATCCCCAAGACTCGCGCCAGGTCACGCTGGCTAATTTGCGGGTTAGATTCCAGAATCTTGAGTATCTTGTAACGATATTCGTCCGTCAGCATATAAGCTATACCCTACTGATTTAATCTTTTCCAAACAGATCACGGGTATAAACTTTGTCTACGACATCGCTGATATCGCTTGTCACGCGATTCGCCACAATTACATCAGACAACTGCTTGAAAGCAGTAAGATCATTGATAATCTTTGAGCGAAAGAACTCCGATTCTTTCAATGTCGGCTCGTAAACAACCACCTCAATCCCTTTGGCCTTGATACGCTTCATGATGCCCTGGATAGATGATGCACGAAAGTTATCCGAACCTGCTTTCATGATCAGCCGATAAATGCCTACCACTTTTGGGGTTTTTTTGATGATGCTATCTGCAACAAAGTCTTTTCGCGTGGTGTTTGACTCAACAATCGCGCGAATTAGGCTTTGCGGCACCTCATTATAATTCGCAAGCAATTGCTTGGTATCTTTAGGCAGACAATAACCGCCATAGCCAAATGATGGATTATTGTAATAATTACCAATCCGTGGATCTAAACAGACTCCTTGGATAATCTGTTTGGTATCTAGTCCATGGATAGATGCATAGGTATCCAACTCGTTAAAAAAAGCCACGCGCATAGCTAGATAAGTATTGGCAAACAGCTTAACCGCTTCTGCTTCCGTGCTATCCGTGAATAGCACTTCAATATCTTGCTTCAGTGCACCTTGTTTTAGCAAGCTAGCAAAAACTTCTGCTCGTTGGGAACGTTCTCCTACAATAATCCTTGAAGGATATAGATTGTCATATAACGCACGTCCCTCACGTAGAAATTCTGGTGAGAAAATGATGTTCTCACAATTAAAATGTTTGCGGATTTTAGCTGTATATCCAACAGGCACTGTGGACTTGATTACCATAACAGCATGTGGATTAACACTTAACACATCTTGTATGACTGCCTCGATAGACCGCGTATTGAAATAATTGGTATCAGGATCATAGTCAGTCGGTGTAGCGATAATTACAAACTCAGCGCCTTGATATGCCTCTGTTTTATCTAGCGTTGCCTTAAAATTGAGTTGTTTGCTTGCCAGATAATCTTCAATCTCAATATCTTCAATGGGAGACCGTCGGCGATTAAGCATCTCTACCTTTTCAGCGACGATGTCCAGTGCGATCACTTCGTTTTTTTGTGCAAGCAATATGGCATTGGACAGACCCACGTATCCAGTACCGGCAATGGCAATTTTCATTTTGTTCCTAAACACTTAATGGACATTTACCGAGAACGCTAACTTAAGCAATATTTCCAGCAACTCTTCTGGCATCAGTGCGCTGCGTTCATTAACTGAACGAAGTGTATCAACACTCACCAGGTCTATGCAAGAAAAATCGGGGGGGGGTTCACCAGTTTTGCGTGAATTTCTTGATATCGCGCAACTCTCGCTTAGTGGGACGCCCGGTTCCACGGTCACGCGTGGCAAAATCGCTTTCTCTGGTAAGTTTAGCCTGTTCGCGCTTTAATCGGCTTGCCTCAGTTTCCATATACAAGGTTACGGCCTCTGGTGCTCCGCGACGTATATCTGACAACCCAGCCACATTCAGCTCGATTTCAAAATCACGCGTGCGAATATGGATGAGCATGCCAACTTTCACTTCTTTGGCTGTTTTGGTGCGCTCTCCGTCCACGCGCACTTTCCCGCTATCAATCGCATCGGCCGCAAGACTGCGTGTCTTGAAGAATCGAGCCGCCCATAACCATTTGTCCAGACGGTATTTATGTTCTGCACCCCACTGTTTCATAGCCATCATCTAAGATGCCGCACTATGGCTGCGCCGCTGCTGGTTGCTTTCAAATGTGGTGCGATATTGCGCTAGCATTGCCTGCGCTCTTCCCATGACTGTATTCGATGCATAGTTGCCAGAATGATCGGGCGTCCCTGCTGCCTGGCCAGTAAGATAAGCTACCCCTTCCAGCACATGATCGATGGCAATGATTGTAAACTTGCCCGCCTCTACAGCTTCAATCACAGAAGCATCAAGAATCAGGTGCTGCTGATTACGCTTGGGAATCATCACTCCTTGCTTCCCATCCAGACCCAGCGCCTGGCAGACGCGGAAATAACCCTCGATCTTCTCGTTGATGCCGCCAATTGGCATCACTTCGCCAAACTGATTGAGCGCCCCAGTGACTGCGACACCTTGCTGAATAGGCAACCCAGCAAGTGCTGACAGCAATGCAAACAGCTCGGCACAGCTGGCAGAGTCGCCTTCCACACCGTTATACTCCTGTTCAAACACCAAAGATGCGTTCAAGCTTAAGGGCGCCAGATGTGAGAAACTGGCACTAAGCCAGTTCTGCAAGATAAAAATGCCTTTGTCATGATTTGGTCCGCTCATGTGCACTTCGCGGTCGATATTGATAAGACCTTTAGCTCCCGGATAACAACGTGCGGTAATACGGATAGGCGAACCGAAACTAGCATCTCCCAATTCGATGTGTGTCAGGCCATTTACCTGCCCCACCACTTCGCCATGCACCTGGATCAGCAGTTCGTTATCGATGATGGAATCACGGATCTGCG
Organism: Pseudomonadota bacterium; assembly: GCA_029781535.1. Taxonomy (GTDB): domain Bacteria; phylum Pseudomonadota; class Gammaproteobacteria; order Burkholderiales; family Methylophilaceae; genus Methylophilus. Next base: position 45,630 of record JAKOWL010000214.1, on the reverse strand, counting down.
CTTCGAAGTAAGCATGGCGCGCCGATCTTGCTGCGATTGCCTTTCGCACATGCTCCGCAGTGACGACAGGCGCATCATTTCCATAGGCAGCACTTTCCAGCATCAGGCATTCAAGCCGCGCGAAACTGGTACTGATACGGCTTTGGTCCTCCTCATAACGCTGCATGGCGTTAATCAGGGAAGAGACGCCATCCGCACTAAAATGCCTGGTGCCATGCTGCGCACATTTTTGCGCAACGAACCCGGCAATCGCAGCATAATTTTCTGTATTGGCTAGAATGCGCTCCGCAAACTCCACCTTGATCGGAAAATGTTCAAAGAAATCCGGATTCTGATCCAGACAATCATAAAAATCCTCGCGCGTGGCAATCAATACCAGTTTGGCCTGTATCGGCAGCAGCGTCCTTGCCTGTAGCAGATTAGTGTTTTGCGTACCGCCGCCAGTATCCTCGATCTGCAAAGTGCCGTTACGCAAAAAGCGATGCAGTTTTTCGATGATTTGCGCCCCGTTCGCCTCATCTGACAACAAATCACGCAAATGCAACAGCAGCATGCCGCCATCCGCTTTATGGATGTTCCCGGCACGCAAGCGCAGGAATTCGGGCGTATTGGTGGCGTCGGTCACGCTCTCTACTGCGCCGAACAGGGACTGCATGCTAGGATCGTTGTCATAGACGACCGCCTGCCTTAAGCCTTGCGCATGCGCCACGCGACTATCCACCAGCACATTCACGCGCAGGCGCGCCAATGAGGCCTCGCTCATCAAGGCTTCCACGCCTTCTCCATCCGCTTGAGTGGGTGGCTGCCAGCCAGCCAGGAATTGCAAGGTTTCATGCTTTACCAGCCGCAGGTAGCGCGCCAAGTGCTGGCTTGCCGGCTCCGGTAAATCCCGCGTAATTTGCTGCGTAAGCTTTTCTATGGAGTTCTGCAATCTGGTTTCTACACTAGCCAAAACATCTCGGTGAGTTTTTGCGCAAACCATGCGCATCATCTCTGCCACCAGATCCCGCGAGAACTGGTCCATCGCCTCGCGCAGCTCAGCTCCTCGACCTACCGGCAGTTTTATCAGCGATGGTAGCTGTGCGTCTTCAAAAGTACATACGGCCACCAAATCCACCAAGGCATGTAATTTATGCTTGGCTCTGGATACTTCCAGCATGGCGCTCTGCATCAACGAACTACGTCCGCTACCCTGCGCCCCCAGAACCAGCACATTAAAGCCGACATGCGGCATGTTCAGCCCAAACATGGCGGCCTTCTTGGCCTCTGCTTGCGCCACCCAGGCATGCTGGTGCATCTCGTTGCCGTTGCCTAGCAAATCTGCCGTACTGGTAAAGTCCAGATCCGGCAAAGCGTTACGTGCGTTCAAATCCTCAGGTTTTAAAATTTGCATGATACTTTTTATTCATCCAGTTAGAGCGTGTCTTTCCAGCGAGCTTGCGCCTCGTCATCGCTCGCCTTTGCTTCAACCCACCGCTCGCCCTGCTCGGTGTGTTCCTTTTTCCAGAATGGTGCCTGTGTCTTCAGATAATCCATCATGAACTCACAGGCCTGAAATGCGTCTCCACGATGCGCACTAGCTACCGCTACCAGCACAATCTGGTCTTGCGGTTTAAGAATGCCAACACGATGAATCACCGTCGCACCCAATATATTCCAGCGCTTCCTGGCTTCATGTTCGATCGCTTGCAGCGATTTCTCCGTCATGCCTGGATAATGCTCCAGCGTCATGTTGCCAATCAAGTCACCTTCATTAATATCTCTCACCTGTCCTACAAAGCACACCACCGCCCCCGCATCAGCATGGGCCTTGCGTAATTTCGCAACTTCCAACCCCACATCAAAATCGTCAGTTTGAACGCTGATACTCATCACATCAAACGGTATTAACCGCCCGTCACTGGCGGGAAAAACGCCACCTCATCACCGGCCTTGATCTCGGTCTGGTCATCCACCAGCTCATGGTTGATAGCCGCCCGCACCACCAGTTTACCGGTAAATATCTTCGCCCATGTATCCCCACGGGTCGACAGATATTGCTTTAACAACTGCACCGTTGTGATGCCAGTCGGCAACGCAAGTTCTTCACTGGAATAATTGACACTTTCCTTGATTCTTGCAAAATACAATACTTTTATATTCATATAGTTAAGTAATAAATTTAATCTTATTTATCATCAATAACATCGTCTAACATATCTGTCTCTGCCACACCAATCTCTGCACGTTCGATCTGCGCGAAGCGTCGCGAAATCTTCTGGCTGCTGATGTGCACCTGCTGTGCGTTCTCATGTGCCTGACGGATATTGTCCGCCAGTTTCTTCATCCGCACATCAAAACGCTCGAAATCCTTGGCCAGCTTGCCTAATTCATCCTTGATGATATGCACCTGCTTGCGCATCTCGACATCTTTCAGCACGGCGCGTGCCGTATTCAATACGGCCATCAATGTAGTAGGAGACACCACCCAAACGCGCTTGTTCATGGCATATTCGATAATCTCGCCATGATAGGCGTGAATCTCCGCGAACACTGCCTCAGCCGGAATGAACATCACCGCGCCGTCACTCGTGACATTCGGGATGATGTATTTGCTGGCAATATCGTCCACATGTTTTTTCACATCGGTCTTGAACTGTTTGCTAGCTTGCGCGCGTTCCGGTTCACTCAGAGCCTGGTCGAACATGCGGTTGTAGTTCTCCAGCGGGAATTTGCTGTCCACCGCCACTGTTCCTGTCGGTTCTGGCAGAAACAGCGCGCAATCCACTCGCGTACCGTTCTCAAACGTATGCTGCATGGCAAAGCTGTTAGCTGGCAGCACGTTACGCACCAAACCTTCCAGCTGCACCTCGCCAAACGCGCCGCGGCTGCGCTTGTCGCCCAGAAGCTCCTGCAGGCTCACTACGTTCGTCGTCAAGCCATCGATTTTCTTCTGCGCTTCATCGATAGTCGCCAAGCGTGCCATCACATTGGCAAACGTCTCGTTGGTTTTCTTGAACCCTTCATCCAGGCGCTCGCTGACCTTGCCGCTGATCAGATCCAGACGCCCTTCTACTGTCTTGCTCAGCGACTCGAAAGTAGCGTTGAGTTTTTCCAGCAGCTCTTCGCGGTTTCTGGACATATTCTCGGTTTGTGCCAGCCTTAGGCCATGCATCGCATCACGCGTCGCATTCAGCTCTTGCGTCACACTATTTTTCAGCAAATCTGCACTGCCCTGTGAGGCAAGCTGGATGCGGTCTCCAAGCCTATTCAAGCTGTCGTTTATATCCAGCAGCATCGCGCGGTGCTTTTCTTCAAGTGTCTGCAACAGCTTGGTTTCAGATGTATTTCTAAAAACACGCCAAGCCAGTAAAACTGAAATCAGAACCTGCAATATTGCAAGGGAAATAAGTAGATTCAACATGAAAGAATTATAACCGAGCAATGATAGCAAACAGGCAGTTTATTATACGTTCCTGAATATTAGTGCGCGCTCGAGTCAACATTTTGTAAGCGCATTTACATGCCATGACGAGCGTTCATGATTTTTCTTGCAGCTTCAGATCACCCCTAATGTGCCGATAACATCCAGCGGGCTGGCAACAGCCCTGCCGCCCTTATTCAGCACATGTGTGTAAATCATCGTCGTACTCACATCACTGTGCCCCAGCAACTCCTGCACGGTGCGAATATCGTACCCGCTCTCTAGCAAATGGGTGGCAAAGCTATGGCGAAAAGTGTGTGGTGTGACAGGCTTGGTTATGCCTGCATCCACCACTGTCTGCCGCACAGCGCGCTGAATCGCCTGATCCTGCACATGATGCCGCCGAGTTCCACCACCGCGCGGATCAACCGACAATCTGGCAGATGGAAATACGTACTGCCAAGCCCAGTCACGCGCGGCATAAGGATACTTTTTCTCCAATGCGTTAGGCAAATACACCTCACCGAACCCATTGGCCAAATCTGCCTCATGCAGGCCTTTAACTTTCTCCATATGCGCCTGCAAAGGCTTGACCAGCGAAACCGGCAACATCGTCACCCTATCTTTAAAGCCCTTGCCATCGCGGATCAAAATCTCCTTGCGGGAAAAATCAATATCCTTCACCCGCAGGCGCAACACCTCCAAAATACGCATACCAGTGCCATAAAGCAAACTCACCACCAAATAATTAGTACCTTCCAGACGATTGAGAATGCGTGCCACCTCATCCTTAGCCAGCACCACAGGCAAGCGTTTGGGTGCTTTGGCCTTTTGCACCTTATCCAGCCAAGGCAACTCAATGCCCAGCACCTCTTTATACAAAAACAACAAAGCACTTTTGGCCTGATTCTGCGTGCTGGCAGAGACCTTGCTCTGCACCGCCAAATACGTCAAAAACGCCTCCACATCTGCTGCACCCAAATCCCTAGGGTGTGTCTTGTCAAAATGTAGAATATAGCGTTTAATCCAATCTACATAAGCCTGCTCGGTGCGAATACTATAGTGCTTTAAACGGATTTTACCGCGCACGATATCCAGCAATTTAGGCGACCCGAAATTTGATGTATCAGCCATAATGTTTTAGGATGTACTAAAAATAATTAACCATATGAAAACATTAAGAATTATTTACATTTTTACAACAAAAAAAGCACCTTTGACGGAAAACTTTCCGTCAATTAGGATGCCTACTTTACGTTAGAGCCAATCACCAACAACGCCTAGATGACCTACTACACAAAGATATTGCCTTGGGAGAATAACAGCCGCCTCAACAGGCTTGCTGAATTTCGGGTTCTAGTAATTGAGTACTTCAACAACAGCCGTGCCGAATGAATGGTTGATGAACGAATTGAACAACCGAAGGCCGAAGAAGCCAGAGTCAAAATCAATCGAATGATGGATGGAATTCACGACATCATTTTGTATGCAGGCGTTAACCCATCAATCCAGTACACACCGCCGCCAGCAGTTGGTGGGTATATCCAGAACATCGACCTTGTTCAAAACATTTTCAATTTGCATCGCTTTCACATAGCACCTAACAACCTCCTCGATTTCATAGATCGCGCAATCGGCATCTACGAAAACAACGCTGGTCCAGCATTCCGACGGGCAATCAATCCATTTTTCTATGTAGGTCTCGTCTTCGACTTGGTGGCTCGAATTCCTTTTGTACTTATCGGTCGTGCTGGCTTCAATCGCCAAAAGGCCGAAGAATCGTTAGCTGGCCGCGTAATCAAGGGAGTCATCTACATCATTACGGCATTGGCATCGCTGCTCACTGTGTTGCAGCTTCTTGACTACTTAGAGCCAGCCAAGGAGGTGGTCAAAAATGTATTCCGCTCTAACTAGTCCATCGAGCGGGACGCCCCAAAAGCTGCGCTTTTTGCGCGCCCCTCATGTCCAACGTTGGGCATTATGGAGAGTTTGATGCAAGAACAAATTACAGCGCCAATTTCATTTCCTTTCTGGACAGCATACCGTGCAACCTTGCAGGTTATTCTTCGCTCGCCGTTCCAGCTCGTTATCTCCTCCGTGTTTCCCGTTACCGGTCTTTTTTTGCTATACCTTTGGCTTACTCACAATCACCCAATAACATTGGGCAACATTGGACTGTTACTGCTCTGTTTCTTTTTTACGCCACTGGTTACTGTACTTTCTCTTTTTCTTGCTCGCCGCCGCAATCCTCTTGCACAAGGGCCATTTATTTATTCATTCGGCCCGGAAGGTATTCACGCCTCCGGGGAGGCTTTCACAATGTCCATAAAATGGGCTGCGGTTCAAAAGGTAGCTGAGTCAGGTAGTTTTATGTTTTTCTTCATTGCTCCAGCTCGTGCTCACTGCATTCCTCTCGCCCAACTCAAAGCGGCAGGCTGCCTAGATTCCGTGCGCGCACTTGCCCTAAGTAAAGTTAGTCAGGCCAAAGGTAAATAGTGATGCCCAACCCATCCATCAAGCGGGACGCCTAACGGCGCCCCTTAATTCAAACGTTAGGCATTACCAATGCACCCGTTACTGAAGATTCTCGCTGGAGGTGATCGGCGTTCCGTTGGAGAATCAAACCGTGCGGCATCAGCCGTTCTTGAAAATCCTGAGTTAATCGGTGTTCTATTTCAGGGAATTGAAACCTCCGATCCAGTACTGCGTATGCGCTGTGCTGACGCAATCGAGAAAATCACGGTCAAGCGTCCCGACCTTCTGGTTCCTTTCAAGGAAACCATATTGAATCGCCTCACGAAGGTTGAACAACAAGAAGTCCGCTGGCATGTTGCCCCAATGCTGGCTCGCTTGCCTTTGACAGATGTCGAAGAAACTACCGTAGTGAATTTGCTGCTTAGCTACACTAACGACCGCAGCAGCATCGTAAAAACCATGTCCATGCAAGCCTTAGCTGACATTGCACTCCGTAGCCACCGTTTTCTACCCGAGATTAAACAACACATCGAAGAGCTTTCCATTATCGGTACTCTCGCCATGAAGGCGCGCAGCAAAAAGCTCCTCAGGATACTGGCATTAAAAAAGCATGGCTAACTATCCTCAGTTCGCCACTCACATGATTTGTTGGCATAAACATTTAAGTATTGCACTTTAAATTAAATCCATTTAATTTATCTAAACTACCATTCTTTAGAAAGGCCACAACAATATGAAGACAAAATTGATTATTGCTGCAGGTGTTGTTCTGTTAGCACACAATTCCGCCTATGCGATCAACGCAAAATATAGGCAACAACTCGAGCGTTCCGGCTGTACGCAAGTTTCAGAGGCGCAAGGCTGTGACATTACCAAGACCAAAGAAGAAAATGCCAAGGCCGGTTTTGTTTCTAATGCACCTGCCAACAACTCCTCTACAGCAAGCGCAGGTTCTGGCAAATCGGCAAAAATGACAGGCCCTTCGTTTGACTGCAGCAAAGCCAAGACTGGAAGCATCGATGCAATGGTCTGCGGCGACGAGGAACTATCGGCTCTCGACCGAAAACTCGCAGACGTCTATGCCAGCGCATCCAAGAAAGCGGTGAACGAACGTCCGCCGGTACTCAAAGCGATGCAGAGAGGCTGGATCAAAGGACGAGACGAATGCTGGAAAGATAGCGATAAACGCGGATGTGTCAAGCGCGAGTATGTGCGCCGCATCGCTGAACTACAGGCTACCTATCGTCTTGTCCTCAGCGATGGCCCGGCCCGTTACACCTGTGATGGCAACCCAGCCAATGAAGTCATTACGACCTTCTTCATGACAGATCCTCCAACGCTGATTGCCGAACGCGGAGACACCACATCGTTGATGTACCTGGAGCCCAGCACTAAGGAAACCAGATACCAAGGCCGCAATGAGATCTTTTTGTTGCATGGAAGTGAAGCTTTGATCACTTGGGGCTACAATGCACATGAAATGCATTGCAAGCGGGCACCATGATAAACATCCAATAATAGTGATGACACACATCCGGGCTAGCCGCAGCATACGATGCTAGGTAGTGCATTGTCAAAAACCGTATATACCTTACTCGCAAAGCCCCAGTCCGACTAGCCCGATCTGACTATATCAATAGTTGGTAGCTATGCTAGAGTATTCTTTAAAACAATAAAAATAAAATTCGGCAGATTACTTTGCCGACACAAATCGAGCGCGGTTAGATTCAAAATCTGAAACGGCGGGAATCGAAATGGCAAGGGGAAAGACAACCACTGGGTGTTTGGATGATCGCGGTGCGTTAGCGCTCTTGACTTTGCTGCTGAGCGGAGATGCCGCTTATATCATTATCCACATCGTAAACGCATTCTTGCATCACATCCCCATCTACAGTATCGAATTTGATCATAGCTATTCGGAATTCTATGGATACATGAAGTTGTTCTGGATTTGTTTGTTATTGATTTACATCCAAATCAGGGACGACACTTGGCATTATTCAGCCTGGTTTATCCTCTTTGCTTATTTTTTGGCCGATGATTCTGTGCAGATACATGAGTTAGCAGGTCTTGCGCTATCAAAAAGCTTGCAATTTCAGTCTTATATGGGACTTAGACCTGAGGATTTTGGTGAACTCACCATTTCAGCAACCGTAGGCAGCGCTTTATCAATACCGCTTATGCTGGCATACAGGAAAGGGACTGACACTTTCAAAAGTACATCTCACGACCTTGCGCTCCTGGTATTCATTTTGGCTGGCTTTGGAATTGCTGTCGACATGCTACATTCCATCTTCAGCTTCAATCGTAAAATAAAGTTCTTGTTTGGCATCATTGAAGATGGCGGGGAAATGATAACGGTCAGTTTTATTCTTTGGTACGTATTTTCAATCGCAACAAGCCAAAATGGTACGAATTGTTACCTCTGTGGCTGGATTAAAGATATATTCCTGAAATATCGGCAGCCATCTCCATAAAGGGTATATTTAAACATTCCACATTTGTGTCATAGAATATAACACTATGACCAAACTTAAACTCATCATTGGCCAATGGCTGGCTAACCTTACGCGCAAGCTTAAGAACAATTTCTATATATATCTGGCGACATTTTTTACTTTACTTGTATTACTGGATGCGGGTGTTTTTCATATCGGCATCAATATGCGCGACAAGGCGTTTGACTTCATGGTCAAACATCGTGTGTTAACCCCAAAAGCCGATCCTGACATAGTTATTGTCGACATTAACGAGGCCAGTCTGGCAGACATGGCTAAAGATTATGGACGCTGGCCGTGGCCGCGACAGGTTCTGGGAGAGTTCGTCGAGAATATACAAGCGCAAAATCCAAAAGCCATCGTATTCGATATCGTGTTCAGTGACGCCGATATCTACAATGAAGATAGTGATGCTTATTTCAACGAGGTAATTAGCTCCTGCGACAACTGCTTTTTCCCGATTCTGCGATTGGACGCCTCGCAGGACAAGCTAAGCAGACTGAAATATACCCAGATTCCTGGCCTGCAACCTGGGTCAGATGCAGACAAGAATGCTACGTTGGCCGCTGTACTCCCCTATTTCAAAGCCGCATTACGCCCTCATCGTATCGGTACACATAATGTATATCCAGACAACGACGGCATCGTGCGTGAATATCGGCTTTGGCATGAAAATGCTGGCTGGGAATTACCATCATTACCTTTGGAGGTGGGCGAATTCACTCAGATGAACAGCCTTCCCTTGCCACAGAACATGCTGATCAACTGGCGTGGCAAACCGTTCAGCTACAACTACGTTACCTTTAGCGACGTGTTTACTGATTTGAGCAGCAAAGTCAAAAAGCGTCCACAAAACGAGTTCAGCAACAAAATCGTGATCATCGGTTCTACCGCACCTGGGCTTTTTGATATCAAGCCTACAGCGATGGATAAACAATTCCCGGGCGTGGAGATTCTGGCCACTGCGATCGACAATGTGAAACATCGCGACTACCTGAAAGTTTGGCGAGGAAAAATTCCTTATATCTTAATGAGTTTGCTACTGATATGGGCAGCCACGTTGGCGTTTTATTTCAATGTCGACCGAGACCGCTTCAACACCATCTTTACTAGCAGCCAAATCGGCATGCTGGTGCTTTCATATGCCGGAATCAACCTGAGCAATACCTATTTCGACCTGACTGCCCCCATTGCATGGGCGGTCGCATTCTTCGGGATTGCCAAGATTTACGCATTGGCGAATGACCGCGCCCTGCAACGCTGGTTAGCCTTTGGCGTCAAATCCGGCGATACAACATCCGCAGCACTGATCATGCCTATCTTGATTGAAAGCCAGGAAGCCTTGGATGACGGCACATTGAAGAAACTGAGACGCGCCATAGAGCTCTGCAGCCGCACCCCTAACAGCATCGAGTTCATCCATGGCACACAAAGCGGCATCTGGGGATTATTCACCGACATGCTCGTGATAAGCTGGCTATATGCCGACAACCATACCGAATATGCTGAAGCCGCATTAGCTGATGCCAGGAACATTGCCGAACAGTTACCAACTTTGATTGCGCAAATTGGTCTACCCAACGACACGGCTGCGCGTTATAGTCTGCATGAAGGTAAACTTAACAGCCAAAGCGATGTCACCACCCTCGCCTCGCAATGGCGCAGCCTCTTCGCACAAGCTGTGCTTAAGCTGGAACATCCTGAACATTAAGGAATTTGCATGAATATAAAACCATGGGTCGCCTGCGCGGCCTTGATCACTACATTCAATGTTTTTGCCGAACCAGGCACCGCACTCAAAGCAGACAGCCTGCGTGCGGAACCTTTTGCCGACGCCAAAACGACTGGCACTATCAACAAAGGTGACAAGGTAGATATCGTGACGAAGAAAGGGGCATGGTTACAGATTAAAACCAGCAAAACCTCTGGCTGGGTACGCCTCTTGTCAGTAAAGCGCGGAAGCGCATCCAGCAGCAATGCGGTTGGCGGCGCGATTGACGTAGCCACCGGTCGCGCGGGGACTGGTAAAGTCGTTTCCACTACAGGTATCCGAGGCCTGAGTGCGGAAGAGCTAACAGCAGCCAAATTCAATGAGTCTGAAATGAAAAAGATGGAGAGCTTTGCCACGAGCGCGGCAGACGCCCAGACTTTTGCAAACGCGGGCGGGCTGAACGCCATGAATATCAAGTACTTGAAAGGAGCGCAATAATGCGTAAACCTGTTTTATTAGCGCTGATTTCAGCAGGATTGTTTGCTAGTGCTTCCGTTGATGCATTAAATTTGGGCGATGCATTAAAGGATGCAGCAAAGAAACAGCTGGAGAAAGACCTGGGTGTTGAAAAACCCGCTGAAACCACACCCAACCCAGCTTCTGCAGCGCCGGCCGAAGCAACGCAGACTCAATCTGCAAACCAGGCTCCAGCCACCACCCCGGAGGTCGCCACAGCAAGCACGGCTGACAAACCCGCTTTCAACTGGAAAAAACCAAGCAAGGAAGAAGAAATTGCTTTGGGACGAGAAATCACCGGTAGCTTGTTAGGTGCCGCGCCATTAGTAAAGGACGATGCCCTGCAGAAATATGTGAATCAGGTAGGCCGCTGGGTAGCCAGTCAATCCGAACGTGCTGATCTGCCCTGGAAATTTGGGGTGATCGATAGCACTGACATCAACGCATTTGCAGCACCTGGGGGCTACGTATTGGTAACCAAAGGTTTATACCAAAACCTGCAAAATGAAGCTCAACTGGCCGGCGTCCTGGGACATGAAATTGCGCATGTGGTCAAAAAACATCAGTTGAAAGTGCTGCAAAAGCAGCAACTACTTGGCGCGGGCTCAGACTGGATCAAGGACAGATTCGGCAAGAAGAACAAGATTGCCGAAAAAGCGATTGGCACTGGCGCAGAAATCAGCGCACGCAGTCTAGATAAAGATGCCGAATTCGAAGCAGACCGCATGGGTATGATACTAGCGGCGCGCGCTGGCTATGATGTTTATGGTTTATCCGAAGTGCTGCAAACCATGGGGCAGATCAAGCCCGGAGATAATAGCATGGCGTTGCTGTTCAAGACCCATCCGCACCCGGATGAACGTTTGACTAAATTGGGCGACGCGGCCGGAAACCAGCTGGACAACCTGAAACCGGGAAAAACGCTGGAAAGCCGTCTTTACACGTTGCACTAGATAACGCTATATCAATTCCAGTTTACGTAACTCACTCTTGATATAAGCATAATAGATGGGAGCAGCCACCAGGCCAGGCAAGCCAAACGCTGCTTCCATACACAACATTGCCACCAGCAACTCCCAGGCATTGGCGCGGATTTTCCCGCCGACGATACGTGCATTAAGGAAATATTCCAGCTTGTGAATCACGACCAGAAAGGCCAATGACCCAATAGCGACTGCGAGCGAATGGCTCATGCTGACCACGACGATCACTGTGTTGGAAATCAGGTTACCGATCACCGGCAACAAGCCTACGATAAAGGTGATGGCAATCAATGTCTTGGCGAATGGCAGATGTATCCCCAACATTGGCAACACCAAGGCAAGATAGATTCCAGTGAATGTCGCGTTGATGGCAGAGATGCGCACCTGCGCAAAAACGATATTACGAAACGCATCGGAAAACAAGGTGATACGCTGCACCAAAGCGCGTGCAAACGGTTTGTAGTGATCGATCACGATCGCCTCCCGCAACGCCAAAATACCGCCGATAACCATTGCGATAAGAATATGTGCTGCATGCCGGCCAGCTTGTTTACCAAAGAATTGCAAGTCAGATGAATGTTCACGCAGCCACAGGGTCACTGTCTGTTGTAAAGTCACCGCATTTTCCGGCAGGCGTTCATCTATCCATTTGGGCAATATCTGGCGTGAATCTTCAATGATTTGTGCCATTTGCGACACCAACGTACTCAATCCGCCAGTATCTGACCCAAGCAAGGCCGTCAATCCCATCCCAACTAGCGTCACCAGCCCGACGACGACTGCCGCCAACAAGCCTACCGCCACCAGCTTGGCACCTTTCCCAGGTAGCTTGCGTGCAATATAAGGTGAGATGATATGCACCAGTTCGAACACCAATAGCCCGACCAGCAACGCAGGCAGGAGATGTACAGACAGCACGAACAACATTGCGCATGCCATAAATATCCATGCGGCTATTTTGAGTTTATCTGCTTCTGTTTGGTCAGTCATAAAACGTCTTTTTATTTTAGGAGAATCGGTTCAATAATGTCTGGCTCTGCTGCGCAGGCAAGCTGATTTTCACCTGCACGGATTCACCAAAGGTTTTATCCAGTACAGTACCCTCATGCTGTGATACCGCGCGTATCAATTCGTCCAGCCGTTTGTAATCCACATTCAGCTGGAGTTCCTGCATCTCCACGAAAGGAACGATTTGCCCGTTCTCCAGCGCCTCTTTGGCGGTTCCACCATATGCACGCGCCAAACCACCCGTGCCAAGATTGATGCCGCCATAATAGCGTATTACCCCCACCCCGATATTGATCAGGTCGCGTGCTTCCAGCATCTGCAGGATTGGCTTGCCGGCCGTACCGGATGGCTCTCCTGCGTCGGAAAAACGGGCTACGATACCGTTTGGCGTTTTTACCCTGTACGCATATGCCAGATGGCTGGCGTTATGATATTCCGTGGCCATGCCGCGCAGCAAAGCAGCCACTTCCCTTTCTGTATCGCAGCGTTTAGCAGTGGCGATGAAGCGGGATTTATTGATGGTTTGTTCAGCGTTTCCCGGTCTGGATAAGGTCAGCATGGCTGCATCATATCACCAATTCGGTCAGGACACGCCTATGATGCGACCATCCAGGACGTCTATCCTGTTGCTGGATGGCATCTTCGGCAGCCCGGGCATGGTCATGATATCGCCGCACAACACCACGATGAATCCGGCTCCCCTGGAAAGCCGCAAATCAGTGACCTTAAGCACATGCCCTGCTGGCGCATTGCGCAGCTTGGGGTCGCAGGAGAAGGAATACTGGGTCTTGGCCACGCAGATAGACAGATTGGGATAGTCTTTGGCCAGACGTTCGAGTTTTTCACGTGCCAGATTGCCATATTCCACCGCACCTGCAGCATAGATGCGGCTGGCGACCGCATGGATCTTGGCCTCTAGCGGTGCCATCATATCATAGCAATATTGCGGTGGCCGGCCTGCCTGCTCGGCCATCTCTATGACCTGCCTAGCCAAAGACTCAGCGCCCCGCGCACCTTGCGCCCAATGTTTGCACATCAACGCCTTACAGCCTGATGCATCCACTGCATTAATGAGCGCATTGATTTCATCTGGCGTATCATGAGAAAAGTGATTGATAGCCACTATCACTTTCATGCCAAAAACATCATGTAAATTATCAATATGTCTTTTTAAGTTATTGATTCCTTTTAATAACATATCGATATTTTCTCGGTCAAGCTCGGCCAATTCGCCGCCGCCGTGATATTTCAAGGCACGTATCGTAGCAACCAACACAACCGCATCCGGCCGCAAACCGGCACTGCGACATTTGATATCAAGAAACTTCTCTGCTCCCAGATCAGCTCCGAAACCAGCTTCTGTCACCACATAATCCGCAAGCTTCAAAGCTGTTTTCGTGGCAACCACTGAGTTGCAGCCATGCGCGATATTCGCAAACGGACCGCCATGTATCAATGCGGGGGTGTGGGCAAGCGTCTGCACCAGATTAGGCTGAAAAGCATCTTTCAATATGGCTGTCATTGCACCGTGCGCTTGCAGATCGCTGGCCAATAATGGCTCGCCGGCCATATTCTGCGCCACCTGAATATTGCCAAGGCGTGCTTTCAGATCTGCCAGGTTCTCCGCCAGGCAAAAGATAGCCATCACCTCGCTGGCCACCGTGATATCAAAACCGGTTTCAGTTTCACCGTGCTTCTGCAGCAGACGCACATGTCGCAATGCTCGGTCATTCATATCCATGCAACGACGCCAGGTGACCGTTTTTGGATCTATGCCTAGTGCATTCCCATGATAGATGTGGTTATCGATCAATGCCGCCAGCAGGTTGTTCGCCGCTGTGATGGCGTGAAAATCTCCTGTGAAATGCAGGTTGATGTTCTCCATCGGCACCACTTGAGCATGGCCGCCACCGGTAGCACCGCCCTTCATGCCGAACACCGGCCCCATCGATGGTTCACGAATGCAGACCATGGCTTTTTTACCCACCCTGCACAAAGCATCGGCCAGACCGACCGTTGTAGTGGTTTTACCCTCGCCAGCAGGCGTGGGGCTGATAGCGGTCACCAGGATAAGTTTGCCATCCGGCTTGGATGAAAGCCTAGACAAGCATGCCGGATCGAGTTTGGCGATATGACTGCCGTAAGGAATCAGTTCCTTCCCGGCGACACCGAGACGTTTTGCGATACTTGAAATCGGCTTCAGCTTGGCGGCTTGGGCAATTTCAATATCACTAAGCAATTATGGCTCCTATTTCTTACCGAACAGTGTACCAAGCACGCCCCGTACGATGGCACGCCCCAGCTGAGACCCGGCAGATCTGGCAACCGATTTGGCGGCGCTTTCCAGCACGGAATCCGAACGCTTGCTGCGCCCGCCCAGCAAGTCTCCCCAATCAAAACCCTTGCCTTCCTCGACACCTTTGGCAGACTCCTCCTCAGTCGCGGACTTATCCGCACGCTGTTTCAACAGCTCGTAGGCGGACTCACGGTCGACCGGCTTGTCATAAATGCCACGTACCAAAGATGCATTCATCACAGCCGCGCGTTCAGCATCGGTCGCTGGCCCGATACGGCTTTCCGGCGGAATGATCAAAGCACGTTCCACTGGCGTCGGAATACCTTTCTCGTCCAAAAAAGACACCAGCGCTTCGCCAACACCTAATTCGGTGATGGCAGTGGCCACATTCACTTTAGGGTTTGGTCTGAAAGTCTCGGCGGCAGAATTGACTGCCTTCTGGTCACGCGGGGTGAATGCACGTAAGGCGTGCTGTACGCGATTGCCCAGCTGTCCCAGCACGATATCCGGCACATCAAGCGGATTCTGCGTTACAAAGTAAACCCCCACGCCTTTGGAACGGATAATACGTACCACCTGCTCGATCTTCTGCATCAGTGCCGGAGGCGTATCGGTAAACAGCAGATGCGCTTCGTCAAAAAAGAACGCCAGGCGAGGTTTCTCCAGGTCGCCGACTTCCGGTAATTTTTCGAATAACTCAGAGAGCAGCCACAGCAGCAGCATGGCGTACACACGCGGCGAGTTCAACAGCCTGTCGCTGGCAAGGATATTGATAACGCCCCTACCCTGGCCATCCGTCTGCATCAGGTCATCCAGATTCAACGCCGGCTCTCCGAACAGCATCTCGCCACCTTCGGTCTCTAGCTGCAGCAAAGCCCGCTGTATCGCACCCACGCTGGCTGAGGAGATGTTGCCGTATTGCACTTGGAACTTTTCGGCATTCTCGGCGGCAAATTGCGACATGGCGCGCAAGTCTTTCAAATCCAGCAGCAGCATGCCATTGTCATCGGCGATTTTGAAAATCGCATTCAGCACACCACCCTGCACATCGTTCAGATTGAGCATACGCGCCAGCAACAGCGGCCCCATCTCCGCCACCGTCGTACGCATCGGGTGACCTTTGACACCGAACACATCCCAGAACGTCACGGCAGCCGCCTGCGGCTTGTATTCTTGCAGCCCCAGCTGTGCGACTCGCGCCTCGACCTTCGGGTTACCTCCGCCGACCTGACTCATCCCGCTCAGATCGCCTTTGACGTCTGCCATGAATACCGGCACGCCGATGCGCGAGAACTGCTCGGCGATGCTTTGCAGGGTCACCGTTTTTCCGGTACCTGTTGCCCCGGCAATGAGGCCATGGCGGTTAGCCATTTTAGGGAGGATATAAAGGAAATCTTCAGCTTTTGCGATGCGAACTGGGTTTGCCATGGTCTGAAATATTGATGTTGATTTCTAGTCAGTATAA
Source organism: Pseudomonadota bacterium (assembly GCA_029781535.1). Classification (GTDB taxonomy): domain Bacteria; phylum Pseudomonadota; class Gammaproteobacteria; order Burkholderiales; family Methylophilaceae; genus Methylophilus. The sequence goes on along the minus strand of JAKOWL010000214.1, from coordinate 29,275 downwards.
ACCAAGCACAAGCTGAATTACAGTGGCTCAATCTCGCGTACGTATACGTTCATTATCAGAGCACTCACCCCGCAGGCCAATCCGCAAGCCGATTCCGGAGCAACCAATTCAGCAATGAAGTTTCGTAAGGCTAAATATCGCCTTTTCTGGCTTTATCGATCAGATTAATCAGTGCGTCCTCAAGTTGCTGGGCCGACTTTTTGGCACGCTCAGTCGGGTTTTTGATGTTTTTCAAATCAAAAGTCGGCCTATCCAATGCCAGAAACAACTTGCCCTGCTTTTCGTAGATTGCCACGCGGCAAGGTGCGAACACCAGAAACTCGGGATGATCCAGCATGATCTCCGTGCCCATGCTCAGGTTGCAGTAGCTGCGAACTTCTTTCACCCCTTGCGGATCAATGCCGCGCTGCTTCATATGGTCGCCGATTGGAAAATTGGCTGGGTTCACGAAATTCATCCCCTCGGAAACACTTTTGAGACTATCAATCACGTCCTGGTAACTCACCCCATCCTGGACCGGCACTTCGTAGATGGCATTGTCCGGATCCAGCGGCGGAAGCCCGTTCGGCATCGCCACCAATCTGGACTGCGGCACATGTGCGCACCCCAGCAACATAGCCAAGCATAAACATATGCCCATTTTTCGCATATACATCACATTCCTCCGATGATAGAAGAATTGCATTATGGTACCGGCCATATCGCTTCCCAGTGACTACAGTCACGCAAAACCACGACTTGCCCTAAAGGCGTCGTCAATCGTCCTGCGATTATATTTCGGGGCAAGCATTTGAATAAACCCGTACATGTAACCACGCAAGTAGGCATCTTTGCGAACGCCAATGTAAGTCGTGCTTGCAGGAAACAGATGGCTGCAATCCAAGCGGACAAGACCATCGTCCCGCGTTTCGTCGTAAGCCATATTGGCAATCAACCCCACACCCAGCCCTAGACTGACGTAAGTTTTAATCACGTCCGCGTCGATTGCAGTCAGCACAATATTTGGCATCACACCGGCGTCATGAAACACCTTGTTGACCGCGCTACTGCCTGTGAAAGTGGCATCATAGGTGATCAACGGATAGCTGGCCAATTTTGACAAGGTAAGCGGATCAGCTTCGGCCAGCTTGTGCCCCTTGGGAACCACCGCACAACGATTCCATTCATAACAAGGCAGGCACAGCAGGTGTTCGTTCTGGCTGATTTTCTCGGTCGCAATCCCGATATCCGCAATACCTTCCACCACCTGCGCAGTCACTTGCTCCGGTGTTCCCTGATGGATATTGATTTTGACATGCGGATAAGTCTCTATGAACTGCTTGATCGCGTTTGGCAGCGTATAACGTGCCTGGGTATGGGTCGTGGCGATCGTTAATATACCGCTTTCCACTTTACTGAACTCGTCACCGACTCGCTTGATGTTCTGCATCTCCAGCATGACGGTAGCAGCCAGCTTAAGAATATGCTTGCCAGGCTCGGTGACACCGGTCAGACGCTTGCCATTCCGCTGGAAAATCTGCAGATTGAGCTCTTCTTCAAGCAGCTGGATCTGTTTGCTGACGCCAGGCTGGGAAGTATGCAACGCCTCAGCGGCAGCCGAGATGTTCAAACCCTGTCGCGCCACTTCGTGCACGTATCTTAATTGGTGCAGCTTCATGTTACAGTTCCCTTGTTTTTATAACCAAATCATATACCAAAATAAGCAATCGGTATTAAGTAATTATATGAATTTCTGCTATATTTGCGACCTGTTTTCAATCATATCTGGGCATCAATGGACATTGGTTACATCATTTCCGGCTTTGCTGTGGGCTTGCTGGTAGGCGTTACAGGCGTTGGCGGCGGCTCTCTGATGACACCGCTGCTGGTATTCCTGTTTGGATTCAAGCCAGCCGTAGCCGTCGGCACGGATCTGCTCTATGCCGCCATCACCAAATCCGGCGGTGTACTGGTACACCACAACACGCACAAGTCGGTGGACTGGCGCGTCGTGAGATGGCTTGCACTGGGAAGTCTGCCATCATCCATCGCTACGATCTTCCTGATCAAGCATCTTATCACCATCGAGAAGGATATCACTGGCATCATCACCTTCACCTTGGGTGTTGCGCTGATCCTCACTGCCATCGCTGTGCTCATTCGCTGTTATGTCACCCGTAAAAAGATTCGCCAGGTAGAAGATAGCCTGATCAGCAGCGGACGGTTCAAACAACTGCAAATTCCAGCGACTATCCTGGTTGGAATAACATTGGGCGTGCTGGTAACCATTTCATCCGTAGGTGCCGGTGCGCTCGGCACGGTCGCCATCCTGTTCCTGTACCCTAAAATGAGTACATTAAAAGTAGTGGGCACGGATCTGGCGCATGCCATTCCATTAACGGCGATTGCCGGCTTTGGTCACTGGACACTCGGCCACGTGAATTTCATGCTGCTTGGCACGCTTTTGATTGGCTCCTTGCCCGGTATCTGGGTAGGTAGCCACGTTAGCGCCAGGATCCCTGAGAAAGCATTGCGCCCAATGCTGGCCACATTACTGTTAATCATCGGCTTAAAGTTTGTTTTAGCTTAATAGAACCATGTATAAATACGACAAAATCGATCAAACCATCATCAATGAACGTGTCGACCAGTACCGCGACCAAATACGTCGCTATCTGGCGAAAGAACTGACCGACGATGAATTTCGCCCACTTCGCCTGCAAAACGGCTTATATATTCAGCGCCATGCCCCGATGCTGCGTATCGCTGTACCGTACGGCCTGCTATCCAGCACACAATTGCGCAAACTAGGCGATATCACCAAAAAATACGACAAAGGCTACGGCCACTTCTCTACCCGCCAGAACCTGCAGCTGAACTGGCCAAAACTGGAAGATACACCGGACATCCTCGCCGAGTTGGCGACCGTGGAAATGCATGCGGTGCAAACCTCCGGCAATTGTATCCGCAACATCACCACCGACCAGTTTGCCGGTGTCGCGCCAGACGAGATCATCGACCCGCGTGCGGTTGCCGAGATCATGCGCCAGTGGAGCACGTTCCATCCAGAGTTCGCCTTGCTGCCGCGCAAGTTCAAGATTGCTGTTTCCGGCACCCGGCAAGACCGCGCCATCGTACAAGTGCATGACATTGGGCTGGAATTCTACAAAGACACACTAGGAAAAATGGCCATCAAGGTCTGGGTTGGCGGCGGCTTGGGCCGCACACCGATCTTGGGCACGGTCATCCGCGAACATCTGGAATGGCAATACATCCTCACCTACTGTGAAGCGATCATCCGTGTCTATAATTTGCATGGCCGTCGTGACAATGCCTTCAAGGCACGTATCAAGATATTGGTGAAAGCCTTGGGTATCGATGAGTTCCGCCGCCAGGTGGACGCCGAGTGGGTGCACTTGAAAGATGGCCCCAACACCATTACAGAGGCTGAACTTGCACGCGTCGCCAAACATTTTGAGCCGATGCCATACGAGTCCCTGCCTGATACAGACGCCAGCTTTGACGCTGCGATTTCCAACAATCCTGCCTTTGCCGCCTGGACAAAACGCTGTGTTCATCCTCACAAACAGCCGGGCTACCGTGCCGTGACGCTTTCACTGAAGCCGCACGGCCACCCACCGGGCGACATCACCTGCGAACAGATGCATGTGGTGGCGAATCTGGCTGACCAATACAGTTTTGGTGAACTGCGTTCTTCACATGAGCAAAACCTGATTCTGGCCGACGTGAAACTAAGCGACTTGTACGCAGTATGGGAAAAAGCCCGTGCTGCCGGTCTCGCCACGCCTAATATCGGCTTGCTGACCGACATCATCTGTTGTCCGGGCGGCGATTTCTGCAGCCTGGCAAACGCCAAAAGCATCCCCATCGCAGAAGCGATCCAGACGCAGTTCGACAATCTGGATTACCTGCATGATATCGGGGATATCGAGCTGAACATCTCCGGCTGCATGAACGCCTGCGGCCATCACCACGTCGGCCATATCGGCATCTTGGGCGTCGACAAGGATGGCTCCGAATGGTATCAGGTCACCATTGGCGGCAAACAAGGCAACGACGCCAGCCTGGGCACTGTGATCGGCCCTTCTTTCAGCGCCAATGAAATGCCTGGTGTGGTACAGAAACTGATCGATGTGTATATCCAGCAGCGTACGGATGAAGAACGATTCATAGATACCGTCCGCCGGATTGGCGTAGACCCGTTCAAAACCCACGTTTACGCAAAGTAGGAAACAGCAAATGAGCCAATTGATTGCATTGAAAAACGGAGCAGCCAGCACTATTGAGGATGATTGGTTGCTGGTGAAATTACCACAGACGCATGTGGAAGAACGTAAACAGGCAGGCAAGGTTGTGCTGTTCAAACTGACAGGCGAGCAAACCGTTACCCCAGAGCAAATCACAAACACAACCATCCCGGCCAGCGGCAAAGTCATCCTGCCGCTAAAAGTGTTTCTGGCTAACCAGAAAACCTTGCAAGCACGCATCGGCAAAGGTGAAATCGGTGTTTGGCTGGCTACCCATGAGATACTGGAAGACTTAACGAACGCCCTACCTGACCTGAACACCCTGCCCATCATTGCGATCTTCGTCGAGCGCTTTGCCGATGGCCGCATCTTTTCACTCGGCAACCTGCTGCGCACACGCTACGGTTACAAGAATACCCTGCGTTCTTTTGGCGACGTATTGCGCGACCAATTATTCTTCCAGAAGCGTTCCGGTTTCGACCAGTTCGTCATCCGTGCTGACCGGTCTGCAAACGATGCAATTACCAGCCTCAACGATTTCAGCGCTCCTTACCAAGGCGCTGCGGATGACTCTCGCCCGGCATTTCAGCGATACAACCGAGGCGCATGATGGCTAACTTCGACTCAGGTGTAACGATGCTGAAACCTGCCGCGAACAATCCTGCCACCCGTCCGGAGCTTACCGATGAACTGGTTGAACACGTCAATGAAAAAACCCGTGAGGCCATGGTATTGCTTCTGCAGGCAAGCAAGGAATTCGGTGCGAATCACATCACTTTCGCCAACAGCTTTGGGGCGGAAGACATGGTGCTCACTGATATGATTTCAAAGTGCGGGGCTGGCATCGAAATATTTTCGCTGGATACCGGCCGCCTGCCTATCGAAACTTACGACTTAATGGGTGAGACCGAAAAGCATTATAATATGAAGCTTAAGGTGTACTTTCCCAAGCTGGAAGCGGTTGAAAGCTATGTACATACACACGGCATCAATGCGTTTTATGAATCCGTCGAGTTGCGTAAAGCCTGTTGCCACATGCGTAAAGTAGAACCATTACAGCGCGCACTGACTGGGAAAAAAGCGTGGATTACCGGGATGCGTGCGGCACAGGCGGTAACGCGTGCAAGCCTGCCCGTGCGCGAGTTTGACGAAAGTAACAAGCTGGAAAAGCTGAATCCATTAAGCAGTTGGAGTGAGAAAGAAGTATGGGCGTATATTCGTCTGCACGAAGTCCCTTACAACAGACTGCACGATCAGTTCTACCCCAGCATCGGCTGCGCACCCTGTACGCGTGCGGTTGCGATGGGCGAAGATGTGCGCGCAGGCAGATGGTGGTGGGAGGATCCGCAGAATAAGGAATGCGGCCTGCACGTCAAGAAATAATTAAAGTTTTAGGTTAAATTAAAATCGTAACTAATTGAAATGTCAAAACAACCTTTATCCCATTTAGATTGGCTGGAAGCCGAAGCGATTCACATACTGCGTGAAGTCGCCGGCCAGTGTTCCAACCCTGTATTGTTATTCTCGGGCGGCAAGGATTCCCTGTGCATCCTGCGCCTAGCTGAAAAGGCTTTCCGCCCAGGCCGCTTCCCGTTTCCACTGATGCACATCGACACCGGCCACAACTACAAGGAGGTCGTTGATTTTCGCGACCAGCGCGCCGCTGAGCTAGGTGAGCGCCTGATTGTGCGTTCTGTCGAAGACTCTATGAAACGTGGTACCGTCGTACTGAAAACACCTGACGAGCCTCGTAACAAACACCAGTCTGTCACCCTGCTGGAAGCAATCGAGGAATTCGGCTTCGACTGCTGTATCGGCGGCGCACGTCGCGATGAAGAAAAGGCCCGTGCAAAAGAGCGCATCATGAGCTTCCGCGACGAATTCGGCCAATGGGATCCGAAAAACCAGCGTCCGGAATTATGGAACCTGTACAACGCCCGCTCACATAAAGGCGAGAACATCCGCGCCTTCCCTATCTCCAACTGGACAGAGATGGACGTGTGGCAATACATCGAACGCGAAAATCTGGCGTTACCCAGCATCTATTTCGCACACCAGCGGGATGTGGTGATGCGCAACGGCGCTATCGTGCCCGTGAACGTACCGCTCGCCAGCGGCGAAGTCATCATGCCGCCTAAAGCTGGTGAAGAAATCATCAACATGCAAGTACGCTTCCGCACAGTGGGTGATATCACGTGTACCGCACCGGTACAATCTGACGCTGACACAGTAAGCAAGATCGTACTGGAGACCGCCACAACCACCATCACGGAGCGCGGCGCGACGCGTCTGGACGACCAAACCTCGGATGCATCCATGGAACAACGCAAGAAGGAAGGTTACTTCTAACATGACAATGCAACACAATGACTCCCTTTTGCGCTTTATGACTTGCGGCAGTGTCGATGATGGGAAAAGCACCTTGATTGGCCGCTTGCTGTATGACACCAAAACGATATTGGCCGATACGCTGACGCAGATCGAAAAGACCTCCAAAAAACGCGGCATGGAAGCGGTTGACCTGTCTTTGCTCACGGATGGCTTGCAAGCCGAACGCGAACAGGGCATCACTATCGACGTGGCATATCGCTATTTCAGTACCGGCACCCGCAAGTACATCATTGCCGACGCGCCTGGCCACGAACAATACACTCGCAACATGGTGACTGCAGCTTCTACCGCCAACCTGGCAATCATCCTGATTGATGCGCGCAAAGGCGTACTGACGCAGACCCGTCGCCATAGTTACCTGGCACATCTGGTGGGCATCCCACATATCGTGGTTGCCATCAACAAGATGGATCTGGTGAACTATGACCAGACTACCTTCGACAGAATCAAGACAGATTACCTAGCCTTTGCCGAGCAGATCGGCCTGCAGCGCGACGGACATGACATCCAGTTTGTTCCATTATCCGCACTGAACGGCGACATGCTGGTAGACCGCGGCGACAACATGCCCTGGTACAAGGGCCAGACCATGCTGGAGATTCTGGAAACCGCACCTGCCGCGCATACCGAACAATCCGAGGAATTCCGTTTCCCCGTGCAGTTCGTCTGCCGGCCGCACGCCTCTGCCGACCATGAACTGCATGACTTCCGCGGCTTCATGGGGCGCGTGGAAAGCGGCGAAATTTCCGTAGGGGATGCAGTCACCGTTTTACCTAACGGTTATCAATCCAAAGTCAAACAGATTCTGCTTGGGGATCAGCAGCTGCAAAGCGCACAAACCGAACAAAGCATCACCTTGCTGCTGGCGGATGAGATCGATACATCCCGTGGCGACATGATAGTGAAATCCGGTGCGAACGTAGAGCCCGTCAAGCAAATCGAAGCGCATGTGTGCTGGCTTTCCGAGACACCGCTCTCACCTGCCCGCACTTACATTGTGCGTCACACCACACGTGAATCGAAAGCCAAGGTCGGCACAATCAGCTATAAGGTGGACGTCAATACGCTGGAGCAGCAAGCCACGGCTGATTTGAAAATGAACGATATCGCGCGCATGAGCTTCAAACTAGCACAGCCATTGATGGTGGATAGTTATGGCAAAAACCGCGCGACGGGCGCCTTTATTGTGATTGATGAAAGCACTAACAATACTGTCGGTGCCGGCATGATTGTTTGATTCAAGGCAAAACGCAAATTAAGCGCACTTGTTAAATTTCGAATAAAATAACACTTTTGGCTTTAAGCTGATTTAAGGAATAGAAATGACTTATGTAGTGACCGAGAATTGCATTCAGTGCAAATACACCGATTGTGTGGATGTCTGTCCTGTAGATTGCTTCGTAGAAGGCCCTAACTTTCTGGCAATCAATCCGGATGAGTGTATCGACTGTACGCTATGCGTGGCAGAGTGCCCTGCCGAAGCGATCTTTGCCGAGGATGATGTTCCTGCCGACCAACAGGAATATATCGAACTGAATGCCCGCTTGGCTAAAGTATGGCCAGTCATCTCGGCACGTAAGGATCCATTGCCGGATGCTGACGCCATGAATGGTGTTCCCGGCAAACGTGATCTGCTGATTGAATAACCAATCAATCGGGGTTAAAAAGGAGGCCTAGCCTCCTTTTTTATTGCCAAAAACTTTACATATGATAATTTAACCCTATGGATGCAATTTCTACCTTAGCACTAGCCAGTGGCCTGAGCTGGGCTAGCGGCTTACGAACTTACCTCACCATATTCGCCATTGGCATTATGGCGAAGTTTGGCGTCATCTATCTGCCCGATTCGCTTGGCATTTTGACGCACCCTTTAGTCATCGCTGCATCCGGACTACTTTCCGTCATCGAGTTTTTGGCAGACAAAATCCCTTATATCGATAGTATTTGGGATTCCATCCATACCTTTATCCGCATCCCGGCAGGAGCATTGCTGGCGATGGGCTCCATGAATACCGGTGACCCAGTTATCGCCACCATTGTCGCACTGCTGGGTGGTTCTTTGGCAGGCGCCACACACATGACCAAGGCTGGCAGCCGCGCTTTGATCAACACCACTCCAGAACCTGTCACCAACATAGCAACCTCGTTTGGCGAAGAAAGTATACTCATCACCGGTGGCTGGCTGGCATTCGCGCATCCTACGGTGTTTTTAGGCCTGCTGGCTATGTTTATCTTGCTGATGATTTGGCTGATCCCCAAGCTCTGGCGCGGCATAAAGTCTGTGCTCGGTAATATTGGCAGGCTAACGCGAAGCTAGCCATCATCGCCACACAGCAGGCAAATATCGCTCCGAACTTCATCCGTCACTAGATACTTTTCAATAAAAGTACTGGCAGGCCGTATAATCAACACCCTTTAGGTTAATTCCAGAATATGCCCTACATCACCCTCGATAATGCTTGCCTTGCCTTTGGTCACCATGCGCTGCTCGATCATGCGGCTTTTCAGCTGGATGCTGGCGAACGCGTAGGACTCATTGGCCGCAACGGCGCGGGAAAATCGAGCTTATTAAAAGCCATCGCGGGCACTATCAAACTAGACGATGGAACAGTGTGGCGCGCACCTGACGCACGCGTGGTGTATGTGCCACAGGAACCGGAACTGGACACCACACACACCATATTCGAGGCGGTTGCCGAAGGCCTGGGAAACTTGCAGCAAATCATCATCGATTATCACCAAGTGACGCACGACATGGGTATGCCGGGTGCCGATATCGAAAAACTCATGGGGAAAATGCAGCATTTGCAGCACGAACTGGATGCCCAAAATGGCTGGGCGGCGCAATCACGGGTGGAAACCGTGTTAAGCCGCTTGAAGCTGGACGCCGACGCGCTGGTTTCCACGCTTTCCGGCGGCTGGCGCAAACGCGTGGCACTGGGGCGTGCGCTGGTGGCAGAGCCTGAAGTGCTGTTGCTGGACGAACCGACCAACCATCTGGATCTGGAAGCGATCGAGTGGCTGGAAGATTTATTGCTAGGCTTCAAGGGCAGCGTGCTGTTTATTACGCACGATAGACGCTTTCTGGACAAGCTCGCCACACGCATCACCGAGCTTGACCGTGGCAAGCTGACCGATTTCGTCGGCAATTTCTCGCAATATCAGGTGAAAAAAGAAGAGCTTCTCGCCGTGGAAGAAACCCACGCCGCCAAGTTTGACAAAGTATTGGCGCAAGAAGAAGTGTGGATACGCCAAGGCATCAAAGCGCGCCGCACTCGCAACGAAGGCCGCGTGCGCAGGCTGGAAGCGTTGCGACTGGAGCGCGCTGCACGACGCGAACGCCAGGGTAACGTAAAACTGAATCTGGACGCGGGTGAACGTAGTGGCAAGCTAGTGGCTGAGCTTGAGAACGTATCAAAATCGTATGGCGACAAAGTCCTCATCAAAAATTTCAGCACACGCATCATGCGTGGCGATAAAATCGGTTTGCTTGGCCCGAATGGCGTTGGAAAAACCACACTGCTCAAACTCATTCTGGGTGAGCTAGAACCGGACAGCGGAAAAATCACGCGCGGCACCAAAATCAATGTCGCCTATTTCGACCAAATGCGCGAACAACTGAACGAAGAAGCCACATTGGCAGACACAATTAGTCCTGGAAGCGATTTTGTTGAAATCGGCAACGAGCGCAAACACGTCATCAGCTATCTGGAAGATTTTCTGTTCCCGCCGCAGCGCTCGCGCTCACCCGTCAAATCGCTCTCCGGCGGTGAACGAAACCGCCTGTTGCTGGCGCGGCTTTTCGCCCGCCCCGCCAATGTTCTGGTGCTGGATGAGCCCACCAATGATTTAGATATCGACACCTTGGAACTGCTGGAAAGTTTGCTGCAAGACTTTAGCGGCACACTGTTTCTGGTCAGCCATGACCGCGCGTTTTTAGAGAACACCGTCACGCAAGTCATCGCGTTTGAAGGCAACGGAAAGCTCACCGAATTTGGCGGCGGATACGATGACTGGCAGCGCTTTTCGGCGTCAAAAAATCAGAAAGCACCTGCACCTATCAAAACATCTACCCTGGAATCCAATATCCATGCGGCTTCCGAGGCACCCAAATCAGGCTCGAAGCCAGACAAGCCAGCAAAATTAAGTTTTAAGGAACAAAAAGAGCTGGACGAAATCCCGGAAAAAATCGAACAACTGGAAGCCGAGCAAGCAGAAATTAACGCGCTGTTAATGAATGGTGAAATTTACAAATCAGCGCCGGAAAAAGTAAAAACGCTGCAGGCAAGGTTAATTGAAATTGAAAGCCTGCTAGAAAACCAACTGATGCGCTGGGAGTTTCTAGAAGCGCGTAAAAGTTAATTAGCTTTTTGCTTATGGCTTGTTTACGCATAAATCTAGATTTGACACTAAAAATTTAAATTTTGCTGTTTCTCCAAAGCCGTGTTTGTTGTATCGCCAGCGCGCTTATCAACCAGAACCCCAGCATCGCACTTGCAAGACCAAACACCCCGCTCCACACCAGCGGCACGATAATGCCGGCTGAAACCGTGGAGAACAGCATCTGCACAAAGGCTTGGCCGGAAGCCGCCGTGCCGCGGATTTTGGGGTGCCTGTCCAGCGCGGCGATGGAGATGATGGGCATGACCAAGCCCATGCCGATGTTGAACAAGGCGACGGGCAGGATGTTAAAAATAGGCTTGACGGGGAACAGATAACAGATGAACAGGTTCAACGACACGATGGCGAACATCCAGGTGTAGGCGACGCGCAACATCTTTCTAGCCGCGTATTTACCCGCCGCGCGTTTGGATAAATACGAACCGATGACCATGCCGGTGACGGTGGAAACAAAGAAGTAGCCATATTGCTGCGGCGTAAAACCCAGCAGTTTTCCCAAAAACTGTGGGCTGGCGAGCACGTACACAAAGAATGCCGCAAACACTGCGCCCAGCGCGATGCTTAGTTTGGCAAATTCCATATCGCTAAAGATGATTTTGTAGCTATGTAGCACGCTTTTTGTGGATAGCGGGATGCGCTTTTCTGGCGGCATGGTTTCCGGCAGGTATTTCACCGCCGCCCACAAGCTCACTGCGGCATACAGCGCCAGAAAGATAAAGATGGCCTGCCAATGGAAGCCAAGCAAAAACCCACCGATGATAGGCGCCACCGCAGGCGCCAAGCCAAACAACATCTGCACGGTAGCCATGACACGCTGCGCTTGCGGGCCTTCGAACAGGTCACGCACCATGGCGCGCGCCACCGTGTTGCCTGCCCCGCCGCTTGCGCCCTGCAGCGCGCGGAAGAACCATAACGTTTCCACGTTAGGCGCAAGCGCACAACCGATGCTGGCCAGCACAAAAATGCCCAGGCCCCATCTGATGGTGGTGATGCGGCCAATCGCGTCAGAAATCGCGCCATGCCACAACGTCATGATGGCATAAGGCAGTAAATACACGGCCAGACTTTGCTGGATATGCACATCGGACGCGTTTAAATTTGCCGCCATGGCATGGAAAGCCGGCAAATAGGTATCGATAGCGAATGGAGCCAACGCAGCCAGCGCGGCCAAAACTAGCACAACGAGATTCTGGCTACTGATAGTGATGTTCTTTGATACGTTAGACACTAGGCAGGGTCAGGATAACGCCCCATGCGCGCGACCTCTTCCTGAGGCAATTTGCGCATAACAAACTCTATTGCGCACTCTCCCACCGGAGTCAGTGTCTGATCGAAGCGCGGCAAGCCGTATCTGAATGTTGCATCCAGCAGTTCGACTTTCAATATCTGGGCTATGCTGCTGAAATCAGCCAGCAGGCTCATCAGGCTGATAGATTGTGCTGACCAGCTATTCTCTTTGAAAATAGTAAACGTCCATTTGTGGTCGTCATTATTGGTGGAAGGAAAAATGCCTTGCTCATACAAATCCTCATCCGGAATCATCACAATCAAATGGCCGCCGGGCTTGAGTACACGCAGCCAGTAGTACAAAGCTTCCTGGGGATTACGCATATGTTCAAGGCAATGACTGGAATGTACGAAATCGAAAGTTTCGTCTTGAACGGTTTCCAAAAATTGCGCGTCGCCATCAGGCAAATCCCAATTACGGCAGCTTTGCATCAAAGGGAATTGTTCACGATAGTTAAAGATGGAATCCGGACCGCAACCAATATCGATTCCATGACCTACCAGATAACGTGTTGCAAATCGGCTATCATGCAAACGTCGCATGACAGACTTACTGGACTCGTGCATTGACTGCCTCCGTTAAAAATTGCCTAAGCAGGCATACTACGGCAAGGCATGGAACTGTTCAATACGTTCTTTATCGCCTTCCACATATTTCTTGGAGTTCTTATCGTTGCGGAAAATGATGGGTTGCTCGCGCAACTGTGGATTTTGCGCATCCGCAATCGCCTCATCAATCAAATGCCGATGTGGTGATTTGGTACAAACCGGGTCTGCCGCTTCAGCATCACCTGCCAATAGATATGACTGGCAACGGCACCCGCCCAAATCCTTCTCTTTCTCATCGCAACTACGACACGGCTCTTTCATCCATTCTGTACCACGATATTTATTGAAAGCCGGGCTTTCATTCCATGCCCATTCCAGGCCGTTCTCGCGCACATTGGGGAACGCGAGACCCGGCAAGGAGCGTGCAGAATGGCAAGGCAGCACATCGCCGTTTGCCGTGATTATCATGAACACCTCGCCCCAGCCGTTCATGCATTTTTTCGGACGATCGTTGTAATAATCTGGCACAACGAAAAATACTTTCATCTTGCTGCCAACGCGGTCACGAAATACATTTGTCACACGTTCGGCCTCTTGAAGTTGCTCACGGGTCGGCATTAGCTGACTACGGTTGACCAAAGACCAGCCGTAGTATTGCGTGTTGGCCAACTCGACGTAATCGGCACCCAGCGCTTCGGCCATTTCCAAGATTTGGCCAATATGCTCGATGTTATAACGATGTATCACAACGTTTAACACCATGGGGTAGCCATGCCCCTTGATCATCGCTGCTACTTTTTGTTTGAGCTGAAACGTTTTGGTATTAGTGATGAAATTGTTGATTTCTTCGGTAATGTCATGCATCGAGAGCTGGATATGATCCAACCCGGCTTCCCTGAAAGCTTGTATGCGTTTTTCAGTCAGCCCGACACCGGAGGTAATCAGGTTGCTGTAATAGCCAAGTTTGTGCGCTTCAGCGACGATTTCTTCGATATCATCGCGCAGCAATGGTTCGCCACCTGATATACCAAGCTGTATGGCACCCATCTTGCGCGCCTCACGCAAAGCACTAACCCATTCTTCCGTACTCAACTCATTCTTGGTGTGTTTGTCATAATCCGTCGGGTTATAACAAAAAGCGCAATGCATCGGGCATCGATAGGTAATCTCTGCCAACAACCATAATGGTTGGGTTTTAGTCACATTGGATGCCACACCGTTATTGACTTGCGTCATTTAACTCACCTTCCTTAACCAACCTTTACTTAGCGCCAGATCAAACATGCCGAGGATGTCATTTTCGATGTCTTCAGCATCGGGAAAAGCAGCTTTTAACTCTGCCACTATTTCCCCTACTGTTGCTTTGCCATTCACACGTTTAATGACCTCGCCCGCGCCACCATGTAATTTGATCATCCCTTCAGGAAACAAAATCACATGGCTTTGCTGTGCCTCTTCCCATTGGAAGCGGTGATGTAGTGCTAATGCGTAAATATCTGTTGCTTGTATCATACTCATGGTTGGCTATTTGATCTCAACCACAGGCTGACGTGTATATGGACGCCCTTCAGTAGTCACATCTGTGCATTGCAACATGATGGAATCCGCCATTACCCACAGCACATCCAATTTGAACTGCAGGATTTCCAAGGCACGCTCTTGTAACTCGCGAGTACGGCCAAAGTAATCCAATGTGATTTGCAGGCCCTGCTCTACGTCACGACGCGCTTGTGTGAGACGGTTCTTGAAGTATTGCATGCCTTCCTGATTGATCCATGGATACATATCCGGCCAAGAATCAATACGTTGTTGGTGGATATGCGGCGCGAATAGTTCAGTCAAGCTGGAGCATACTGCTTCTTGCCAAGGACGTTGTTTGGCAAAATTGATATAGGCGTCTACTGCAAATTTCGTCCCAGGTGCGATCAACTTCAAAGACATGATTTCTTCACGGGTCAAACCGACAGCGTGGCCCAGATGGATCCATGCTTCAATACCACCTTCGCCGCCCTCGGCAATCTTGCCACTGCCATCATGGTCAAAAATGCGCTGTATCCAGCCACGACGCAATTCACGATCCGGGCAATTTGACAGAATCGCTGCATCTTTCATTGGAATGGCAATCTGATAGTAATAACGGTTAGCCACCCAGCACTGCATTTGCTGCTGGCTGAGTTTACCCTCATACATCAACACATGAATCGGGTGGTAAATGTGATAACTCTTGCCCTTCTCACGCAGTTTCGCCTCAAACTCTTCACGGGACCAAGGTAAGTTATCAGTTGTCATTGCATTCATGTTTCACTCCTAAAGAATAATGTCCATTCCATCATGGGCGACTTCAATGCCATGACGGGTTAAAATTGCACGCTCTGCAGAATCTTCGCGTAAAATCGGGTTTGTATTATTGATATGAATCAATACCTTACGAACTTTCTTATCCTGACCAAACTTATCCAGGTCCTCAATCATGCCATTGGAGCCGGACTGCGGATTATGGCCGATGCTTCGGGCCGTTTTAGTCATCAAGCCCAGATCAATCATCTCGGTATCTGTCCAGAAGGTGCCATCCACCATAATGCAGTCTGCTTGATGCATCAAAGCAGGCAAATGCGGTTCGATCAGCTCCAACCCTGGGGAATACCAGCATTTCTTGCCAGTCGATATCTCTTCGATCAAAACGCCTATCGTATCTCCAGCCTGTGGATTATTGCGATGCGGTGAATAAGGCGGTGCAGCACTTTTCAGTGCGACAGTGGTAAAGCGCAGGTTTGGCACATTCGGCATCTCGAAACTGGTTTTACCATCGATAGGGACCTGATGGTGATTGATGCCACAGTAATGGCCGAGAATGTTAAGTATCTGGTTACCAGAGGTCAAATCGCCATATACCATATCGGTACAATAGATATCGCGCTTGACTGTGCCCTCACGTAACATGAACAAACCCGTGGTATGGTCGATTTGCGCATCAATCAGAACGACTGCCTGAATGCCACTGTCGCGTATCGCTCGCGCAGGCTGCAAAGCAGGAAAATCCTGAATCTGCTGCAGTACATCCGGAGAAGCATTGAACAAAACCCAGTTCACTCCATCGCTGCTGACACAAATGGAAGATTGTGTGCGCTTGGTGGCTTTAATGGTGCCTTTACGCAAGCCGTCACAGTTAAAACAGTTACAGTTCCATTGTGGGAAGCCTCCGCCGGCTCCGGAACCCAAAACATGAATATGCATATTGAATACTTCTTAGATTCTTTGTGAAAAAGGCCGCTTTTGCGGCCTTGTTAGTCGCACTGGGCAACTATTTGTTCATTACGTACATTGTTACTTCGAAGCCGAAGCGCATTTCAGTAGCAGCTGGTTTTGTCCACATGATTTATCTCCTTATCAAAATACAGGCATCAGAATGATGTGCTTGTATGACTGCTACTATACGCGCTTGGTTTTATGAAAGACCTGCAGGCAACATGGAATGCAAGCTAGTGATTTTCATGATGTCTCTGAGAAAAAACAATTACTCAGATTCGATTTTTGCTTTCCGGCGTGTACGGACGGCTTCAGCCAGCAATTCCAGGACTGGCACAGTCTCTTCCCAACCCAGACAGCCGTCAGTAATCGACTTGCCATACTCCAGCGTGCAGCCAGGCTCATGATCCTGACGTCCCGCCATTAGATGAGACTCTAGCATCACACCGATGATACGCTCATCACCCTGCCCCACCTGTTGCGCGATATCGTGTGCGACTTCGATTTGCTTCTGATATTGCTTGCTGCTGTTCGCATGGCTACAGTCAATCATCAGCAGCGGCGCCAAACCGGCGGATGCCAGGCTGGTGCAGGCAGCATCGACACTTGCGGCATCGTAATTCGGCACTTTTCCGCCACGCAGGATGACATGGCAATCCTCATTACCAGATGTAGAAATAATGGCTGACTGCCCTTCCTTGGTCACGGACAGGAAATGATGCGGACTCGATGCCGTCTTAATCGCATCAATCGCCACGCGTACATTACCATCCGTACCGTTCTTGAAACCGACCGGGCAGCTTAGGCCAGAAGCCAGCTCACGATGCACCTGAGATTCTGTCGTCCGTGCCCCGATTGCACCCCAGCTGACCAAATCGGCGGTATATTGCGGCGTGATGGTATCCAGGAACTCTGCGCCAGCCGGCATACCGATCTCATTCACATCCAGCAGGAATTGACGCGCCTTCTGCAAACCCTCGTTGATCTCATAACTGCCATCCAGATCCGGGTCATTGATAAGCCCTTTCCATCCTACAGTGGTGCGCGGCTTCTCAAAATACACCCGCATGACAATCAGCAGGTCCGCCGACAGGCGTTTACGCACTTCCAACAGGCGCTGCGCGTATTCCATTCCAGCCTTTGTGTCATGAATGGAGCATGGCCCGACCACAACCAACAGACGGTCGTCACCATGGTGCAGTATCTGATGGATGGCATTACGTGTCGCCAGAATATTCTGGGTAGTCTGAGCGCTTTCTTTTAGCTGCTCCAACATTACCGAAGCTGGTACCAACGGTTTGATTTCACGGATTCTTACGTCATCCGTAGCGAGTTTTTCGTATTTGGTCATGCGTTTGCTTCTAAAATCTTTTTCAATACCTGCAGGAACTTGGCATTTTCGCTGAATAACCCGACGCTCACGCGCAAGTAATCAGGCATCTCATAATTGGCGATGGGTCGCACTATCACGCCGCCTTTTAGCAGTTGTTGATTCACCTGAGCAGCGTTTTTCACTTTAAAGCTGACAAAATTGCCAAAAGAAGGAATGTATTCTAACCCCAATTCATGTAAACCCTGCGCCAATTGCACCATCCCAGCCTGATTGGCGGCATAGCTGCGCGCGACAAAGTCATCATCGGCCAATGACGCGATAGCTGCCACCTGCGCTATGCTGTTGACATTGAACGGCTGTCTCACGCGGTTCATGATGTCTGCAATCTCAGCGTGCATCAGACCAAAGCCTACCCGCAATCCTGCTAGACCATAGGCTTTGGAAAAAGTGCGTGAAATGATCAAATTCGGGAACTGTGCTAGCCAGTTAACAGCCTCTGACTTGTCAACCTCGTTCAAATATTCGTCGTATGCCTCGTCCAGCAATACCAGAACATGCTCAGGGACCGCATGAATAAAGGCTTTCAGGGCATCTTTTTTAATCAGCGTACCCGTCGGATTGTTTGGGTTCGCGATAAAGATCAGTTTAGTTTTTGAAGTGATGGCCTGTAAAAAGCCATCCAGATCATGTGCAAAACCTATGGCTGGCACTACCACGCCTTTTGCCCCGACCGCCTGGGTAACCAGCGGATAAACGGCAAATGCATGCTGCGAATAAATCGCCTCGTCTCCCGGTTGCAAGAAGGCTCGTGCCGCAAGTTCCAGAATGTCATTGGAACCATTGCCGAACACGATTTGATTGGCCGACACCCCGTATTTCTTGCTCACCGCCTCACGCAGGGCAAACGCGTTGCCATCCGGATAACGTGCGATATCGGCAATCGCATCTTCCACTGCCATTTGCGCCTTAGGGCTCATGCCTAGCGGATTCTCGTTCGAAGCCAGCTTAACGATATCGGCTTCATTCAGTCCCATCTCGCGCGCCAGTTCGCTGATAGGCTTTCCGCCCTGGTAAGGCGCAATTGCACGAATATAATCGGGGGCTAAATCACAAAGGCTCATAGGAAAACTCAAATGACAGCAGCGGGATAAGAACCAAGAACTTTCAGCCAGGATGCACGCTGATGCAGATCTGCCAGCGCTGCCTTCACAGACGCATCTGTTTCATGTCCTTCGACATCCACAAAGAACACATAGTCCCACAACCCTTGCCTGGAAGGACGTGACTCGAATTTGGTCATGCTTACACCATGTTTAGCCAACGGCTCAAGCAAGCCAACCATTGCACCTGGCTTATTCTGTGTCGCCATTACCAGCGACGTCTTATCCCTGCCGGATGGAGCAACATCCTGCTTTCCTAGCACCAGAAAACGAGTGGTGTTGTTAGGATCATCTTCGATGTTTTCTGCCAACACATTCAGCTCAAACAGCTCGGCTGCCCGTTTGCTGGCGATCGCTGCAGCGAATGTGCCGGGTGTCGATACCAAATCGTGGATCATCTTTGCTGCATAAGCATTGCTGGTCACCGCCTCTCGCTGAGCATTGGAAAGGTTCTTATTCAACCATTCATGACATTGGGACAAAGATTGCGTGTGAGAAAACACGTGAGTGATCTGCGCGATATCTGATTGCTTGGAGAGCAAGCAATGGTGTATCGGCAACATGACCTCACCACACACCTTCAATGGGCTTTCCAGCAACAAGTCCAGCGTCAGGCCTATCGCGCCTTCCGTAGAGTTTTCTACCGGCACTACGCCGTAGTCTGCTTGGCCTGCTTCTACGGTACGAAATACCTCGTCGATCGTGCCGCACACTGCTGCAGTACGGCCCTGGCCGAACTGTTTTAATGCGGCCTCTTCGCTGTATGTCCCGATAGGACCCAAGAAAGCAATCGAGAGTTCTTTCTCCAGGGCCCGACAATTCGCCATCACAGCACGAAATATCTGACTGACAGCCTCGCTGGACAATGGCCCGCCGTTCTCGTCTTGCAAGCGGCGAAGCACTTGTGCCTCACGCTCAGGACGATATATCACTCCATCATCCTTCAACTCACCGATTGAGCGCGCAAGCTTTGCACGCTCGTTGATAAGCTGTAGCAACTGTGAATCAATACTATCGATCTGATTGCGGTATTGTTTTAATTTCTCTGACATTTTTATATAAATATCAATAAACTAACAATCACATTGAATGTGATTTCTCAAATTCTTTCATGTAATCTACCAATGTCTGTACCCCTTCTAAAGGCATAGCATTGTAGATACTGGCACGCATGCCGCCAACCAAACGGTGGCCCTTGAGCTGTAACAGATTACGCGCTTCCGCCCCTTTTAAAAAAGCATCGTTCAGGCTTTCATCCTGCAATCTGAATGGAATATTCATCCGAGAACGGTTCGCTTTGGCTACCGGGTTATTGTAAAAATCCGTACTGTCGATGTAATCATACAACAATCTGGATTTGGCAATATTATGTTGCTCAATAGCTGCAACACCGCCCTGCGCCATCAACCACTCGAATACCAAACCCGCGATGTAAATACCATAGGTAGGCGGGGTATTGATCATAGATTGATTTTCCGCCTGCGTTTTCCAATGAAACACTGCCGGGGTCAGTTTAGATGCCCTTTCCAGCAAATCTTCCCGCACAATCACGATACACAAACCGGCAGGACCGATGTTTTTCTGAGCCCCCGCGTAGATAACACCATACTGTGACACATCTACAGGCCGTGAAAGAATATGCGAGGACATATCCGCTACAATCGGCACACCATGTGTATCCGGCATATCCAGGAACTCAACACCGCAAATCGTTTCATTAGTACATACATGCAAATATGCGGCATCACGGTTCAGCGTCCAGCTATCCAGTGCAGGTACATGCGTAAAGTTATCCGCAGCATTGCTGGTTACGACCCGAATATCTCCATAAGGGCGCGCATCTTCAACGCTACGCTGACTCCACGTACCTGTAATAGCATAATCCGCACCTTTTCCAGCCAGCAGATTCAATGGGATCATGGCGTTCTCCGCAATGGCCCCACCTTGCAGAAACAGCACTTTATATTCTGCAGGAATACTCATCAGTGTGCGCAAATCTGCTTCAGCTTTGGCGAGGATGCTCATGAACTCTTTGCCGCGATGCGACATTTCCATCACACTCATACCGCTGCCATGCCAGTCCAGCATCTCGGCCTGGGCACGCAACAGCACCGGTTTTGGTAACACGGCAGGCCCTGCAGAAAAGTTATAAACTGTTTTTGTCATTATTCAATCACTATTCTTCGAACTACTCTTCATCAGTTTCGACGATTTTTTCCAGGCCGGACAATTTTTCACCTTCACCCAGGTTAATCAGTGTCACGCCTTGTGTCGCACGACCTAGCTCACGAATCTCCTTGACGCGTGTACGTATTAACACGCCGCCAGTCGTAATAAGCATAATTTCGTCTTCCTCGCTGACCAATTTAGCTGCAACCGCAACACCATTGCGCTCACTGATGGCAATGGCCTTCACGCCCTGCGTACCACGTCCGGAATGGCGGAAATCCGCCAGGACAGTGCGTTTGCCATAACCGTTCTCAGTCGCCACCAACACGGACTGCTGGTCATTCTCAGCGATCAACAACGACAATACTTTTTGTTTCGACCCCAGTTTCATGCCGCGGACACCACGTGTCGCACGTCCCATTGGGCGCACATCATCCTCAGTGAACCATACGGCCTTACCACCATCCGAGACCAGCACGATGTCATTCTTGCCATGCGTGATTTCCGCCCCAATCAGGTAGTCACCCTCATCCAGTTTGATGGCGATGATGCCGGACTTGCGTGGGTTAGAAAACTCGGTCAAGGCCGTCTTCTTGACGGTGCCTTGCGCAGTCGCCATGAAGATATAGTGGTTCTCGTCGAACTCTTTTACTGACAAGATGGCATTGATCTTCTCGCCTTCTTCCAGCGGGAACAGGTTCACGATCGGTTTGCCACGCGATATGCGGCTGCCTTGTGGCACCTCGTAGACTTTCAGCCAGTATACTTGTCCGCGACTGCTGAAACACAGGATGTAATCATGGGTATTTGCCACGAACATCTTGTCGATAAAATCATCTTCTTTGGTTGCTGCCGCCTGTTTGCCACGACCGCCACGGCGTTGCGCACGGTACTCGTCCAATGGCTGGGATTTGATATAGCCAGTATGCGACAAAGTCACGACCACATCTTGTGGCGAGATCAAATCTTCCAGAGACAAATCCTGGCCATTCACGACAATCTCACTGCGGCGCTTGTCGCCGAATTGCTGTTTGATTTCCGCCAGCTCCTCCGTAATGATGGCGGTCACACGTGCCGGTGTCGCCAGGATATCGAGCAAATCGGCAATCAGATCCATCACCTCTTTATACTCACTGACGATCTTGTCCTGTTCCAGTCCGGTCAAACGCTGCAGGCGCATCTGCAGGATTTCCTGTGCCTGGATGTCGCTCAACCTGTAACCATCCGGCGTCAGGCCGAAATCCACGCTCAAACCTTCAGGACGTGCAGCTTCCATCGCGGCACGCTTCAGCATCTCTTCTACAACCGGCGAATGCCATACTTTGGCCATCAAATCCTTTTTGGCTTCCGGCGGTGTTGGCGCGGCCTTGATGATTGAGATCATTTCGTCCACGTTCGCCAACGCCACCGCCAAGCCTTCCAGCACGTGGCCACGGTCACGCGCCTTGCGCAACTCGAACACTGTACGCCGTGTGACCACCTCGCGACGATGACGCAGGAAAGCTTCCAGCATCTGTTTCAGGTTCAGCAAACGCGGCTGGCCATCCATCAAGGCCACCATATTCATACCGAAGGTGTCCTGCAGCTGGGTTTGCTTGTAAAGGTTATTTAAAATCACCTCGGGAATCTCGCCTCGTTTCAGCTCGATCACCACGCGCATGCCGGATTTATCTGATTCATCGCGCAGATCGGATATCCCCTCGATCTTCTTCTCATTGACCAGCTCGGCAATCTTTTCAATCAGTGACTTCTTGTTCACCTGATATGGCAGTTCGTCAATGATGATGGACTGGCGTCCGCCTTTATCCATATCCTCCACATGTGTACGGCCACGCATCACCACGCGGCCGCGACCTGTACGATAACCTTCTTTGACGCCTGCCGTCCCGTAGATGATGCCAGCTGTCGGAAAGTCCGGTGCCGGCACAAGCTCAATCAACTCCTCGATACCGATTTCCGGATTCTTTAATACCGCAAAACAGGCATCCAGTACTTCATTCAGGTTGTGCGGCGGAATGTTCGTTGCCATCCCTACCGCAATACCAGAGCTACCGTTGATCAGCAGGTTTGGGATGCGCGCCGGCATGATGAGCGGCTCACTCTCGCTACCGTCATAGTTCGGGCCAAAATCCACCGTCTCTTTATCGATATCCGCCAGCAGTTCGTGCGCGATTTTCGCCATACGGATTTCCGTATAACGCATCGCCGCCGCATTGTCGCCATCCACCGAACCGAAGTTACCCTGGCCATCCACCAACATATAGCGCAGGCTGAAATCCTGCGCCATGCGCACGATGGTGTCATACACCGCAGTGTCTCCATGCGGATGGTATTTACCGATGACATCACCGACGATACGCGCGGATTTCTTGTATGGCTTGTTGTAATCGTTGGAAAGCTCATGCATCGCATACAGAACGCGCCTATGCACGGGCTTAAGACCATCCCGCACATCCGGCAGCGCACGACCCACGATCACACTCATCGCGTAGTCTAGGTAACTACGTCGCATCTCGTCTTCTAGGCTTATCGGGAGGGTTTCTTTCGCGAACTGGTCCATTGATTTATCGGTCATTTTCTAGATTTTCTACTTACATTTCTTGACAAACTTATCCGTTGGATTCTAGCACGATTCAAGCATTTAAGCAGGCTAAATTCATCCTAAAACCGCGTTTATTTGAACAGCCAGTTACGGCCTGGGTTCACGGTTTTAACGTCCTCAACAATCAATCAAAGCTGTACTTATGCAAGTTGGAGACAACAGGTACAACAAGCGGTAAAGCCAGCGCTTTACCAGAAGAAAATAAGAGTCAATGCATTAGGCCAAACATCTTAAGAATTGCTAAAGCAATATTAGCGATTGCCATTGCCAAAATGATATTGAGGGTGAAATTCATCCCCTTCATGCGCTGACGCAGACTATTCGTCAGCAATCCGCGGGCATGCACATAACGCCCATAAACAAAAGAAATGCCAAGCATATGCAACAACACAGGTGGTAGCCCGTTATATTCAAGCATGAATAATAGAATCAAACCAATTGGGATATATTCGCTGGCATTGCCATGTGCACGGATAGCTGTTCTCAGGTCAACTTGCTCACCGTCTCCAAGCTTGACGCGCTTTTCCCAACGCAATGAGATTACGCGCATGGCCAGACGCACCATCAGCAATGCGCATAATCCTGCATATATAGCAGTAATCAACCCTGAACTCCTGCTTAACCCAACTGTAAATCTGCCTTCAAATCATCCAGGTGCTCAAGACCTACCGCGACGCGCACAAGATTGTCTCGAATACCCGCTTCCGCACGCGCCTCAGGGGTGATTCGACTATGTGTGGTAGTCGCCGGATGGGTGATGGTACTTTTCGCATCGCCCAAATTGGCAGTAATTGAGATCAATTTTGTCGAATCGATCAAAGCCCAAGCGGCTTCCTTTTCAGTCTGGTTAGCCTTTGGCTTGACTTCGAAGCTCACAATACCACCGCCATTAGCTTGCTGGCGCAAGGCAATATGGTGCTGCGGATGTGATTGCAACCCGGGATAAAACACCCTGGCAACCTGAGGCTTCGTCTCCAGCCACTGTGCTAGACCTAACGCATTCCTTGCATGCGCTTCCATCCGCACATGTAGCGTTTCCAGCCCCTTCAGGAATACCCATGCATTAAACGCACTCATTGTGACACCGGCTGTTCGCAAGAAACCATAAACCGGTTCCATCAAGGCTTTCGACCCCAATACAGCTCCACCTAAAACACGTCCCTGGCCATCGATATACTTGGTGGCAGAATGGATAATGATATCCGCCCCCCACTCCAAAGGCCGTTGGATAGCCGGAGTACAGAAGCAGTTATCCACCACCAAATGTGCACCATGCTTATGTGCGATATCAGCCAGCACTGCGATATCACATATTTCTGTCAGTGGATTGGACGGTGTTTCCACAAAAAACAGCTTGGTATTTGGTCTGACCGCAGCCTGCCACTGTTCAGGATCAGTAAGGGAAACAAGCGTCACCTCCAAGCCCCAGCGCTTCAGGATATTGGTAAATAGCTGCACAGAGGTCCCAAAAATGCTGCGGGAAGCGACAATGTGATCACCAGTGTTACACAAGCCCATGACACAAGCCAAAATAGCCGACATGCCGCTGGAAGTTGCGACACAGTGCTCTGCACCTTCCAATGCAGCCAATTTGTCCTGAAACATCCTCACGGTAGGGTTGGTAAAACGTGAATAGATATTGCCAGGCTCTGTGCCGCCAAAACGAGCTGCCGCCTGTGCCGCACTCTTGAACCGAAAACTGGAGTTCAGGAATAAGGCTTCCGAATTTTCGCCCAACTCAGTCAACGCGCTACCCGCACGTACACTTAATGTCTCTGGATGATAATTTCTTTTCGTCATGTTCTTCTTCCACACAGCGCTCACGCTGTTCAATAAAAAACCCGTTTTAACATGGAGCTAAAACGGGTTTTGCTTGGTCGTCCAAGCGGTCTTTCGCTTTAGCTGGATTTATTATGCGCTCGCAAGCTGAATTGGCTTTGTTTAAGGTTGGCCACTCAAATCAGCGCATTTTTATCATAGGCCTATCTTCAGCCCAAGTCAATCATTCATTACTCAACCACTTCATCCATTTGGTCCGAAACCAGATTCAGATCCAGCTGCGTGCTGCTATTGGCCGGCTTCTGTTTTTTATTGACATCACCACGCATCGCCTCGATACGATTTAAATAGGCCGCATCTACATCGCCGGTGATGTATTTACCATCGAAACAACTGCAGTCGAATTGCGTGATTTCAGGATTGCTTAGCCGAATATCGCGCACCAGATCGTCCAGGTCTTGATAGACCAAGGCATCCGCGCCAATTGCCTGACAAATCTCTTCATCAGTACGCCCTGTCGCTAATAGTTCATCCCGGCTAGGCATATCGATGCCATATACGTTTGGGAAACGAACTGGTGGGGCTGCTGAAGCAAAAAATACCTTATTCGCCCCCGCATCTCTGGCCATCTGTACGATTTGCTGTGAGGTAGTCCCACGGACAATTGAATCGTCTACCAACAATACATTCTTGCCCTTGAATTCCAATCCGATTGGATTGAGCTTCTGGCGGACAGACTTTTTACGCAATGCCTGTCCGGGCATGATAAATGTGCGGCCAATGTAACGATTCTTGATAAACCCTTCACGATAAGGAACACCAAGCGCCGTAGCCACCTGCAAGGCGCTTGGACGGCTGGTATCCGGGATCGGAATCACCACATCGATCTGCAGGTTTTTCCATTCACGCTTGATCTTGTCCGCCAAGCTATTGCCCATGTCCACGCGCGTCTGATACACGGAAACATTATCGATCACCGAGTCCGGACGGGCCAGATATACATATTCGAAAATGCAAGGTGTCAACTGCGGTTTCTCGGCGCATTGACGGCTGAAGAAATTACCGTCCATATCAATAAATACTGCTTCGCCGGGCGCCACGTCACGCACCAGCTTAAAGCCCAGCACATCCAGTGCCACGCTCTCGGAAGCAACGATATACTCAGTTCCTTTTTCCGTTTCAGATTTCCCAATCACCAATGGCCGGATACCGTGCGGATCACGGAAGGCCAGCAAACCGAAGTTGGCAATCATCGCCATCACGGCATAAGCCCCTTTGCAACGGCGATGCACCCCGGCTACCGCATCGAAAGCCATATCCGTATTCAACACGGCGTTTTTACTGGTTTTCTCGATTTCGTGTGCAAGCACATTCAACAGAACTTCCGAATCAGAGCTGGTATTGATATGCCGCAGATCCTGACGGAACATCTCGGACTTGAGCTGCTCGGAATTGGTCAAATTACCATTGTGTCCCAGCACAATACCAAACGGCGAATTGACATAGAATGGCTGCGCTTCCGCAGCACTGGAAGAACCGGCAGTAGGATAGCGCACATGTGCGATACCAACATTACCGGCGAGGTTGCGCATATGACGTGTATGAAAGACGTCCTTAACCAACCCGTTGTTTTTATGCATATAAAAGGTATTGCCATCACAAGTCACAATACCAGCCGCATCCTGCCCACGGTGCTGGAGCACTAGCAATCCGTCATACAGCAACTGATTGACTGGGTTTTTGCCTACAATGCCGATAATGCCACACATAGTTGAACTCGCCTTTATGCAGAAGTCTATTTAATCATAACTGAAATGCTTTGCAATACTTGGCGGTAGCCAAGGTTGCACGTTTTTTACCAGCGCCTCCAATGGCGCACTGAACATCGCATCGGTCCAACGTGCGTCTTTCGGTAAGCTGGTAAACCCAGCCAGAAACACTAGCATACATACGATCAACAATCCTCTGGCAAAACCAAACGCCGCACCTAGCCCACGATTGATCCAGTTCATCCCCAGCTTTTTGATAATTCCGGACAATGCAATGGACAATAGGCTACTCACCAGCAATACCGCTAATATCAATATGATCATTGCGGCCAGAATTTTCAACGGCTCGCTAGGAATATTCTCCGGCAAAAGCGGAACGAGCTGCGTTGCATAAGTTCTAGCCACATAAAAAGCCACCACCCAGCCTGCCACAGCCAGCACTTCCTTGACCGCACCACGCATCATGCTGACTACAACGGAAACGCCGATAATAAGGAGCACAAAGTAATCAAATGTTGTCATGGCTAGGTAAGTGAATTATTGGCTAACAACCATTCCGGTCAAACCAGCATCTTTGATTTTCTCTAACGCAGTCGCAGCCTCGTCACGCCCCGTGAACACTTGCGTACGCAAACGAATTTTTTGTCCATTTGGCGTATTTATTTTTTCTGTCGCCGACGAATAGCCAAGTTCACTCAGTTTAGCTTGCAGCCTTTTCACATTAGCCAATTCGGAAAAAACCCCTACTTGGATATAGAACTTTTTGCCCGTGTTACTATTGCTAGCTTCAGTTTTTTGAGTTGCCTCGTGAGTGGATCTTACTGTTTGTTCAGAAGATAGCACAGTAGTTGCTTGGCCAGGGGCAGCCTCACTATCATGTCCGGATGCCTCTGGATCAGGCTGATCTTGCACAGTTTCACCGGGAATTACTTTGGAGTCGAAATCTGAGGGAACATCTTGTGTTTCACTTGATACAGGTACCGGAGAAGATATGTCACCCGGCAAAGTTATCTTGACTTGCTCTTTTACTTTTTCCTGTGAACGGTCCTTTAAAACCAGAGGCAACAACGTGACCATTAACAGCACCAAGGCCAACGCGCCAACCAGCCGCCTGCGCGCTCGTTTTTTTAGAACCAGTTCTTGATCTGCGGCGGAATCCCTCTGCATGCATTTCCCTTTTACCTGCGCGATGTTGGATGTGCACTTGCTTGCGATCGCGCCATCGCAGCCGCTACCGTATAGAAAGAGCCAAAGACGATAATTCTATCATTTTTGCCTGCTGCTTCATAGGCGGCATCGAAAGCCTCATCCAAGTTATCATAAACATTTGAAGATGCTTCCAATACATTTAGTCTCTGCTGTATACCAAACGCAGGCTCGCCACGCGGCGCATCAATCCCGGCCACATACCAAAAAGAAATATAAGGCATCAGGATGCGAATCACACCATCTATATCCTTATCTGACAACATGGCAAATACCGCCAAGGTCTTGCCCTGGCATGGATGCTTAGCTAAATTGTGCGCTAAGGCATGCGCTGCTTGTGGGTTATGGGCGACATCCACAATAACCTGGGGGGCAACCTGCAATTCATGAAAGCGCCCGGCCAAATCCGTCTGCACTAATGCCGTACATATATCAACCATGGAAACCGGTAACTTTTTTGCCAGATCCAGCACTGCCCGCACAGCACATGCAGCATTATTTAATTGAAAATCACCATGAAGTCTTGGCATGGGTAAGTCCAAAACACCATGCTCATCCTGATAGCGCCATCCTGATTGGGTTTTAGCCACATAAAGCATGACCTATACATTCAAAATCTGCACCGATCTGTTTGGCATAGTTCTGCAAGCTTCGAGGCGGCGCAGCATCCCCGCACACTGCAGGCTTCCCCACACGAAAAATCCCTGCTTTTTCCAATCCGATTTGCTCTCGAGTATCGCCAAGATAATCCTGATGATCCAGATCTATGCTTGTTATGATAGCGCAATCAGGTTCAAACACATTTACCGCGTCCAGACGGCCCCCTAGTCCTACTTCTAGAATAGCCACTTCAATTTTTTGCTGGATGAAATGCCATATGGCTGCCAGTGTACCCATTTCAAAATAGGTCAATGCGATGTTTCCACGGGCTTGTTCTACTGCAAAGAAAGCCTCACAAAGAGACTCATCCACGGCTTCTAGATTGTTAATTTTGACACGTTCGTTATAGCGAACCAGATGTGGAGATGTGTAACAGCCTACCTTGTAGCCAGCTTGTATATAAATCTGGCTCAGCATGGCACATGTAGAGCCTTTGCCATTTGTGCCAGAGACAGTGATGATTGGAAAGTGCGGGC
>JAKOWL010000208.1 GCA_029781535.1 Pseudomonadota bacterium | reverse complement strand
CAGAAAACATGCCAGCCACAAATCAATATGTCCGGGGAAATGCGCGATCATGCCCGCAAGCATCAATGGATACGTGGACCAATTCGGGATGCGGTGGGTACGCAGGTCATATAAGGTGACTGCAAGTAAATAAAAGAGCAACCAGATCATTGGTTGCTATTCTATTTGGACCAGTATAGGGGAGGTTGGATGGTGTCGCTTGGAATATATGATCAACAGATGACAGCGAAAAACTTCCCGAGCAGGCTTTTGAGCACAATAAATAAACGACACCCAGAATGGAGAGCATCCTGGGTGTCGTTTATCTTAATTATGAGGCGGGACAATGATTTTTATTTTTTCTTGTGTGGAATGTGTATGTTAGATTAACAGGTATTACCGGTTATTTTATATACTTTATGAATTCCGCTTCAAAAATTTCCTGCGAGACGAAACCAACAAACTTCTTTAATATATTTCCATCGGGGTCCAACAAGTAGAACTCAGGTCGATAATTAACACCGAGCACATCCTGAAATTCGTATGTCTTGGGGTTGTCCATGTTTAAAAATGCAAACTTGACCTTGCCGGAATATTTTTCTTCAAGCCCGTGCACGACGGGCACCATAGCCTGGCATGTCCCTCAGGTATAACTGAAGAATTCGACCAGTTGAAGTTCGCCCGAGGCGATGGAAAAAGTTTCGGGGTCGGTCGCTACCATTTCATCGCCGCTGGCAGCAATCACTGTCGCAGCGGTTTCGGTGGCGGCTGATTTCGTCGCCAGTGAAGATTGAGCTGACTGGCTTTCCTGTAACTGGGGAGCTGCCTTCTGTGGCGCGCACGATGCCATCATCGCCATCAGGATCAAAATAAATAGCAAGACGTGGGGTTTCATATCGTTTCCTAAAGTGGGAGCAGGAAAATGGTATGCATACAGTCTGGCAAATCAGGGCAATTCTGCGGGTAATTACAAACGCCTTTCAACCTGCATACTGCTGCGGGTGCAACCTAAAACTTGACAAACGCTCCCAAAGTGTATAAACTTATATTTATATAAACGCCCGTTTATATAAATCGGAGTATACCATAGACACTTCCATTGAAACTATCGCAAAAATATTGAAGGTTCTCTCAGACGCCAACCGGCTGCATATTCTCAAGGCACTGACGCTGAAATGCGCATCCGTCTCCGCCATTGTTGAGATAACCGGAATGTCGCAGCCTCTGGTCTCGCATCACCTGCGGGTGTTGCGAGAAAATGGGCTTGCGCGTGCCGAAAAGCATGGCGCATCAAACCATTACTGACTGAGCGACCCTGCGGTCTGGCAGACCGTGAAATTGGTTGGGAAAATCGCAAATGGAAAAAATCAAAAAGACACCGCAAAATGACAACTTACATTAGCGCCCTGACGCCGGACAACTTGCGGGCAGCGGTTGCCATAAAATATGGAAGCGTTGCAAAACAACCAGAAGGAGACCATCCGTTTCCTGTGGGACGCGCCTTTGCTGAAAGCGTGGGGTATTCAGGTACTGTATTAGATGGACTGCCCATTCAAGCAGTGGAAGCCTTTGCGGGCATCAGCCAGCCGCTTCTCCATGCCAGGCTTCAAGCAGGCGAGACTGTCCTCGACTTGGGTTGCGGCGCTGGCATGGATACCATCCTGGCAGCGCGCTTGGTTGGTTCTGCGGGAACGGTTCACGCCCTTGATCTGTCTGTTGATATGTTGAAGGCTGCCCGTGCAAATGTAGTTGCTGACGGGCTTGCCAACGTTATCTTTTACCAGCACCCGGCAGAAGAGATTCCGCTCCCGAATGATTCTGTTGATCTTGTCCTGGTCAATGGGATTTTCAATCTTTGCCCGGATAAACAACTGGTGGCACAGGAAACCTTTCGAGTCTTGCGCTCCGGCGGTTGCCTGTTGTTGTCTGAGATCGTGATCCAGGATATTGAGGCTGAAGAAAGAGTCGGGGAAACCTGCGGCTTGACGCTGGATGATTGGTTCACCTGACAGCGCGGTGCCGTGCCGGAACGGTCGTTCCTGGCCTTACTCGAATCCTGCGGCTTTGAAAATGTCGAAGTCTTGGCACGCTCACGTAACGCACGTACCACCCGGGCAGAGTTGCTCGTGGCGGATATCCGCGCGGTGAAACCGGTGTAATTGCACAGCAAAAATATCATTCAAAGGAGATCAATCCAGTGACCGAACAATCCCTTCTTTTTATCATCAACGATGCGCCATACGGAAATGAGCGTCCATACAATGCCCTGCGATTGGCAATGAACCTGGTCAAACGCGAGGGAGTGCGCGTTCGTGTGTTTCTCACTGCCGATGGGGTTGCCTGCGCACGCAAGGGACAAAAGACCCCGGATGGTTATTACAACATCGAGCGTATGCTCAAACCCATCATTCAGCGTGGCGAAGTCGCCACCTGACAATCCTGCTGTGAAGCCCGCGGGTTCGGGCTTGAAGATTTTGTTGAAGGTGTGCAGATGGGTAATTTGCAGGTAATGGGAGTTTGGACAGTGGAGGCGGACAAAGTCCTGGTGTTCTAGCCATTGTTTTTCTGATCACAGACGGGCAGGCTTTGCGAGTCTGCCCGTCTGTGTTTAAGGATATTCTCTATTACAACTCTCTCAACGCCTCCACCACCTTCAAAGTGGACAGCCGCCGAGCGGTGATCGCCACACTGATAATCATACCCGCCACAACGAACGCGGCAAGAGTAGTAAGTCCGAGCCAATCCCAGGAAAGGGCATGCGCTGGAATGGTGAAAATGACTCCAAGCAACAACACCAACAAGCGTGCCAGCAAAACACCCACACCTGCGCCAATAATGAGACTCAAGCCGCCAATTGCCAATGCTTCTATAAATAGGAAGCGGCGCAGGTGATTTAGATTCGCGCCAAGTGCGCGCATGGCGCCGAATTCACGCTGGCGTTCATTGATCATTGCCAGCAGGAAGATCGCCAATCCCATTGACACCACGACAATCGTATAGAGTCTTTCCATCGCGCCCAGACCGCCGAGGTTGAGTGAAGTCAGGGAACTAGATTCGGTTTTCACAACCGTGTCGATATTTTGGATGCGGACAGGCATGACGTTTTTGTATTGCATTGTCAGATCAGAGGTAAGGGACGCGATTGTCTGCGGCTTGCCATCGGTCTTGATGAGGAAGTAGTTCATCGCTTCGTAGCCTGAACTCTTAACCATGAAATCGCGGTTGATGATGAAATCGGAGTCTTGTGCAGAAGTTGGGAAGTAGATAAATAACCCGACCGCCTGAGTTTGAACATCCGTATATTGATTTGTGCTTCGGTTGTAAAGGCGGAGCAGAACAGGGTCGCCAACGCGAATATTGTATTTCTCAGCCTGCTCCACGGAGATGATGACTCCATTGGGCGTGTTCGCCAGCGCGTCGAGAACCTGTTTGGCAGAGCCAGGCGCGTAATTGGTGGTGCGGTTGGTCATGGCATCAATTGTCTGCGAGGCGTTGCCGTCCACAAAGAAACTGTCGGGGAGGTAGGCAGTCTTGCTGAAGGAAACCACGTCAATTCCATAGACCGTATTCTTTTCTGAACCAACCAAAGCCAAGGGATCGCGTGCTACGCCTGTGACACTGACCACGCCAGGCAGTTGTAGTTGAGTCGAGAAATCAGCATTATGCGGGGTGTTCAAGGCGGGGGTAAAGCGCAGGTCGGAGCCAACCACATACTGCGCGTCGAGTTGTTTTTCGTTGGTGTAGGTTTTTTGGAAGAGGGCGAGACTGACTCCGAAGGAGAGGGTCAATGCAATTATCGTAACTGCCGCGCTGATTCGAGCAGCACGCCGAGCCAGTGATTTACCCGCCACTTCGCCGATCTCGCCGAAGAGACGGCGGAAGAACCCACCGATTTGATTTGCGGAAGAGGCGAGTCCTTTTTCAACCAGGCGCAGGACGAGCAGAGTTAAACCTGTCCAGGCAAAGAAGGGGGTTAAGAAAATATAAAGCGAGAGGGTGATTGCTGCGCCTTCATTTCCAGATGGCTTGAAACCACCATTGAGTTGTGTAATGTAGAGCGAGATGATCGCAACGCCAATCAGAATGAAATCAAGATAGGAACGCTTCCAGAACGGCTCGGCTTCCACCCGGCGGACAGTGCGGCGTTCCTGCGTGATCTCACGACGTAACGCGCCGAAGGTTGGGAGGAATGCGGCGAGGAAGGTCAGGACTAACCCTGCAAGAAAAGCAATTCCTGCCGAGTTGGTGAACAGGTTCCAGTCAAAGGTGGAGGCGAAGGGATTCAGGGCGGCGGTTAATTGTGCGCCTGCGGATGCGTACAGGGCGAGAATCCCGAAGAGCAGTCCGAGCAAC
>JAKOWL010000202.1 GCA_029781535.1 Pseudomonadota bacterium | reverse complement strand
CGATATCAAGGAAGACGATAAACACGATCCTAAACGCTCGGCTGCAGAGATTGTGATGACAGAGCTGCATGCAGGCGGGAAGTTCGACCAGAACTCCTATAAGGTTTCCGGCGGTTTGCATGGTGTGGGTGTATCAGTCGTAAACGCGCTGTCTGACTGGCTGCGTCTGAAAATCTACCGCAAAGGTGAGGTACATCAAATGGAGTTTCGCCGTGGCGTAGCGGTTGCGCCTTTGGCGGTCACCGGTAAAACCGATAAAAAAGGTACGGAAGTACATTTTCTGGCAGCAACCGAGACTTTCACACATGTGGAATACCATTTCGAGATATTGGCCAAGCGTATCCGTGAGCTTTCATTCCTCAACAACGGTGTCAAAATCGAGCTGATAGACCAACGTACCGGAAAAAGCGAGAACTTCGCACATTCTGGCGGTGTAAAAGGCTTTGTCGAATACATGAACCGCAGTAAGACCGTGCTGCATCCCAAGGTGTTCTACGCAACTGCTGAAAAAGATGGTATGACCGTGGAAGTGAGTATGCAATGGAACGATAGCTACTCTGAAACCGTACAATGCTTTACCAACAATATCCCGCAGCGTGATGGCGGCACCCATCTGACCGGGCTGCGCACAGCGATGACGCGTACACTTAACAGTTATATCGAACAGAACGAGCTGGCAAAAAAAGCAAAAGTGGAAACTAGCGGTGACGATATGCGCGAAGGCTTGACCTGTGTGCTTTCAGTAAAAGTACCGGAACCTAAATTCTCTTCGCAAACCAAGGATAAACTCGTTTCCAGCGAAGTGCAGCCCGTGGTACAGGAAATTGTGGCAGCTAAGCTTACCGATTTTCTGGAAGAGAACCCGGCAGATGCCAAGATCATCTGCGGCAAGATTGTAGAAGCTGCACGTGCGCGCGAAGCAGCACGCAAAGCCCGTGAAATGACACGCCGCAAAGGTGTGATGGATACTATGGGATTGCCAGGAAAATTAGCTGATTGCCAAGAAAAAGACCCAGCATTGTGCGAACTGTATCTGGTAGAGGGTGACTCCGCGGGTGGTTCTGCCAAACAAGGCCGCGATCGCAAGAACCAGGCTATCCTGCCATTGAAGGGCAAGATTCTGAACGTGGAAAAAGCACGGTTCGACAAATTGCTTGGCAGTCAGGAAATCGCCACGCTGATCACTGCGCTGGGTACCGGTATAGGCAAGGATGACTTCAGTGCGGAAAAACTGCGTTACCACCGCATCATCATCATGACCGATGCGGACGTGGATGGTGCGCACATCAGAACGCTGCTGTTGACTTTCTTCTACCGCCAAATGACAGAGCTGGTCGAACGTGGTCACATCTATATTGCACAGCCGCCGCTTTACAAGGTCAAACAAGGTAAAGACGAGCGTTACCTGAAAGACCAGCAAGAGCTGGATCAATACCTGCTGCAATCCGCACTCAAAGGTGCGGAGTTGGATACCAAATCCAGCGCTGGCGTACTCAGTGGTACCGCATTATCGGATATTGCACAGCAAATGGTGCTGACAGAAGCGGTGATACGCCGCATATCTTCTCTATATGACGAAAGCGTGCTGCGCGCGGTTGAGGATATTGGAGAGATCAATCTCAGCAATGAGCAAAACGCTAACAATATAGCGGAAAAAATGCGTGCCAAATTAGGTAACGAAAGCAGCCAGGTCAATGTGATGTTTGATCCTGAAGATAATACCTATCGCCTGGAAATCAACAAGATTGTCCATGGCAATATACAGGCCAGCGTGATTGATAGCGAATTCCTTTCCAGCGGCGACTATCGCCAGATCCAGAAGACATCCGCGATGCTGCAAGGTTTGTTGGGCGCAGAAGCCATCGTCAGACGCGGAGAGAAAGAACAGATGGTCACTACCGCCAAACAGGCACTGGATTGGTTGTTGGGAGAAGCTAAACACAACCTGAATATCCAGCGTTATAAAGGTCTTGGCGAGATGAATCCGGAACAGTTGTGGGAAACCACGATGGATCCGAAAGTCAGGAGGCTACTCAAGGTACAGATTGACGATGCCATCGCGGCAGATGAGATTTTCACTACTTTGATGGGTGATAACGTTGAGCCAAGGCGTGCATTCATTGAAGGCAATGCGCTTGGGGTCAACAATCTGGACGTGTGATAGCTGTAGATTATTGGTGAGGCGTGTACAAAAGCTATACACGTACGCGCGCGTTCATTGCAAGAATCATCGGCCTGGAAGGCAGGCAGAATAAGGCCTACAGGCGATGTTAGTTATAATGAAAGCAAAACGGTTTTATTTTCACAGGATAAAGACAAAGTGAACGGCACAATTTTTGGCATGACAGAAGAGCAATTTGCCGAGATGGCAGTGACATACGGTGTGCCGGCATTGATTTTTTTCATGCTCTTTATCATCGCCAATCTTGCCAAGGAATCCAAAGCTGGCAAGTTCGGCACTTTTGTGCTGTTTCTTGGTTTGGCGGTAGGGTTTATCGGGTACGCAGCCAAATTAGGCATCCAATGGTGGTTAGGCATCAAATAGGTTGCAAGCAATGAAACGATTGATTTGCCTGTTTCTGGCAATCTTTCTGCTGGCATGCGGCCAAAAGGCACCAGCTTTTCCGCCACTCAAAACAGGTGCCAATATCGTCTTTCTGGGCGATAGCCTGACTTATGGCACAGGTGCAGGACCAGAACAGGATATCCCGTCTTTAGTGGCCAAAGAGTTGCCTTTTCAGATACAAAATGCCGGGATTCCCGGCAATACTACCGAGGATGGATTGAACAGGATTGAGGAAACATTGGATCATCCGGTGGATTTGTTGATTATCGGTTTGGGTGGTAACGATTTTCTGCGAAAAGTACCATTGGCTACTACCAAAGAAAACCTGAAAAAAATGATACGCATTGCCAGGGCTAAAGGTATAAAGGTGATGCTAATGGCGATACCGCAGCCCAGCCTGGGTGCAGCAGCGTTTGGCACCCTGTCTGATCACCCGGTGTATGAAGAGATTGCTGAAGAAGAGCATGTGGGCTTGGCTAAGGATGTCTTTACCGGGGTATTGTCTGATAACGCGACAAAATCGGATCAAATACATCCTAATGCCAAAGGTTACGCTTTGGCCAAAGACCAACTCATCGCCGAAATGAGGCGGCTGGGGTTAATTAAAAATTAGTGGAAAACAGCGTTGTTATTTCACGTGCTTTGCAAAAAACCACAAGATCAGGCAAATAACGATAAGCACGAAAATAAGTGTGTAGATACCTGTAGAACCTAGAAAACTCATAAAAATCTCCTCATTCCTCATTCGTTCAACCAAGTTGTTTTTCAATGGTGCTTTGTGTACCTTTTAAAACTCTATCATAGTAAATGCGGATTTATCTATACCGCATTCCGGGCACTTCCAGTCTTCTGGAACATCTTCCCAGCGAGTGCCAGGCGGGATACCTTCGCTCGGCCAGCCTTGTGCCTCGTCATAAACAAACCCGCAAACAACACAGACCCAGGTTTTCAT
Source organism: Pseudomonadota bacterium (assembly GCA_029781535.1). GTDB lineage: Bacteria > Pseudomonadota > Gammaproteobacteria > Burkholderiales > Methylophilaceae > Methylophilus. The sequence continues at coordinate 2,939 of JAKOWL010000202.1, read as the reverse complement.
CCCCATAACCTTTCTAAATCCCTATAGGTGTATAGATTACTCCCAATCTGCAACTCTGGGAATCCGCCTCAGGCATCGCCTGCGCATACATTGTCCATTTCGGGAAATTGTCTTTCTTGATGTTGTCATATAAATAATGCGCTGTAACTTTTGGCAGGTTAAAACGATTTGTATAATTGTACGTTTAGATATTATTGATAAATTAATCAAATTATCATGATGTATATTGATGGACAGGGGATTTGGGTATGACCTTGATAGAACTGAAATTTATTGTGGCTGTTGCACAGGAGCGAAACTTTAGGCGTGCAGCAGAGAAATGTTTTGTCACTCAGCCTGCGCTTAGCCTCGGTATCAAGAAATTGGAAGATGAGCTGGGTGTGATGATTTTCGAGCGCAGCCGCAAGGAGGTTTTGCCCACGGAAATCGGCGCAAAAATAATCGAGCAAGCCATTGTGGTGTTGGAGCAGGCAGCAAATTTGAAAGAAATGGCCAAGCTGGGAGTGAATCAGCTGGAAGGATTATTCAAGCTTGGCATGATTCACTCGGTAGGCCCTTATCTGTTGCCCGAGATCATACCTATCTTGCGTGAAACAGCACCCGACATGCCATTAGAGGTTGAGGAGAACCTGACAGCAAATCTGGAAGTGCAGCTTAAAAACGGCATCATAGATGCAGCTATTATCGCGCTGCCGTTCGATATCCCTGGCGTGCAATGTGAGGCGCTGTACGATGAAGCGTTCACGGTGGTGGTGCCAAGTGATCACCATTGGGCAAACCGTAAGGAAATTCTGGCAGATGAGCTTGCAGAGGAAAAAGTGTTGTTGCTAAACAGCGGTCATTGTTTCAGCAATCAGGTTACACAGGCTTGCCCGCAGCTGGCACGCAAAGGAGAGGTTTTACAAGGTAACTCTTTGGAAACCATACGTAATATGGTCGCTTCCAATTTGGGTATTAGTGTATTGCCGGCTTCAGCGACTGCCGATAAATATCACAACCCGTTAATCAAAGTAATTCCATTCGCAGAACCAATACCCGTTAGGCGTATTGCTATCGCTTGGCGTAAAAGTTTCACTAGAATCCAGGCGATCCGGGCGCTAATAGAAGCGATTCTAAAAACAAAGGCCGACTTTATGCGACGTGTTTAGCAAAGCCAATAAAAAAGGAGCCATTAGGCTCCTTTTTCGAATACATCAAGGCTTACTTGGTCATTACGTACATAGTAACTTCGAAGCCGAAACGCATTTCAGTAGCTGCTGGTTTTGTCCACATGGTAATTTCCCTTAGTTAACTTGGTTTAAATATGAAACTCTATGAGTTGAATATTACGGAGTTCTTGTTCGACAAGCATGTGTGATGTTATTAAAAGCGTCTCATGAAAATCATGAGACGCTGTGAAACCATCGAAAACTAATAAGTTAATTGGACACGATAGCCGGCAACGGCCATGTCATTGACATGTATAGGCAGCGATATATGAACTTCCTCACGGCCGCCAAGCCCGTTTTCGATAACTGTGCCAGCTTTGAGATACTGATTAGGTTTTAGCAGTGTTCTAATGACCGCTTCATCATGGATATCTGTCAAAGTAAGCACGATATTGGGATAAGCCTGGGAAAATTGCGCATTGTTGATCAGTGTGCTGTTGAAGTTGATAACCGTTTGGTAGGTTTCATCTTCCTGCATATCCGAGTCGTCAATCAGCAATAACTCCAGATTTTTTGGTAGTTCTACTTTGCAGTGCAGTTGGGTGCATGCATTAACCAATAGTGGTTTGAATTGCGGATATTTGGCTGCAATTTGTGTACGGAAGTAATAGATGCTTTGTAAGGCGGCAATTAATACTAGAAGAAAACTCAAAAGATAAAGCCAGCCCGGTGTCGTTTTCTTGGGGATGGCAAAGTGTGGTCCGGCTGACAGATCTTCTATCTGAGCAGGACTTTGCATTTGCTTAACAATATTATCGGTTTCTTCAGATGAGGTAACGGGAAACTCTACCGTAACCACCCCTTCATTGTCTTCAGGAGAAATCGTAGTAGACCCGTTAAAAGCAGTAGCTGTCGGCTCGACAGCCATCTCTTCAAAGGAGGTATTCAAAAAAGCTGGTTCGCCAGCTTCCTCCTCTTCAGTGATTTTAGCCAAGCGGTTTTTGGCGTTGAACACGTGATGACAATGCCCGCATTGCACCTTGCCGCGATAGGCTTTAAGGTGCTCCTGACTGATCAAAAATTGCGTGTCGCATTCAGGGCAGGAGGTGATGTAGTTCATTTTTTAGTGCCGGTCAGCAAAATCCATGCGTCCATCTGTTTAGGCGCATCCATATTAAACCATTCGCCATAGCGTGTCAGCAGGCTTTCCACTTGAGCTTCCAGAATACCGGACAAGGCAATTTTCCCTCCAGTTTTACATGCCGTTGCCAGAATTGGAGCCAATACCATGAGTGCGCTGGATAAAATGTTGGCAACGACAATATCGAATTGTCCTAGGCTGGCACGATTAGCATCATCGAATCGAATGGTGACCTGATTCTGCTGTGCATTATAAATACTGGCTTGTACGGCCTGTTCGTCTATGTCTACACCGACAACTTCAGCAGCCCTCAGTTTTTTAGCGGCAATTGCCAATATGCCGGAGCCGCAGCCATAATCCAGAATGGATTTTTCGTTTAAATCCTGCTCATATAACCAAGCCAGGCACAAATGCGTAGTAGGGTGGCTGCCGGTCCCGAATGCCAGTCCCGGATCAAGTACGATATTAATGGCATCTTCCACCGGTGCTTCATGCCAGGTGGGCACGATCCATAGTTTCGGTGTGATACAGATAGGGTCGAACTGGCTTTGGGTGGCACGTACCCAGTCTTGTTCTGCAATGGTTTCTATCTGATAAGTAAAATGCGATATGCCGGTAAATGCTTTCAGTCGCTCGAGCAAGTCTTTTAC
>JAKOWL010000182.1 GCA_029781535.1 Pseudomonadota bacterium | reverse complement strand
GGCAGATTCGCGGTTTGAAGCAGGCAATGAGGAATGCTCAAGACGGCATTTCTTTGCTTCAAACGGCTGAAGGAGCATTGAACGAGACTCATGCTATTCTCCAAAGAATGCGAGAGCTCGCGGTTCAGGCAGCTAATGACACTAATACCGAAATTGACCGGAATGAGATCCAAAAGGAGATCAACCAATTAACATCGGAGCTCAATAGAATTGGTAATACGACCGAGTTCAACACAATGAAGCTGATGAACGGTGGTTTGGCAGGTGTGGCTGAGGCCAGTGGTGCTACGTTGACTGGCGGTGTTGATCATGCCCCTGGCACGGCGGAAGTCTATACCATCAATCTGACGGGCGCACTTGCTAAAGATGAAACCATATCGTTCGATTTCGGCAGCGTGCAATATGATGCAACCGTTGTGGATAGTGCCGAGGACTCTACCTCCACTCAAATAAGACTTAACTTTAGTGGTGGTAATCCAGACCAGGCCGCTTCGGCCAAGGCTTTGGCAGACTCCATTAATGCGTTTCTAAAGGAGCACGAATTGGATTTGACCTGGGTAGCTGCAGTAGAAGGGGGCAACGTGACCATTACCCATAAGGATGCAGACGCTGCACCTACCTTCGCGCTGAATAATTTCACTGAGAACTCCACTGCGATAAGCGGGTATACCCATGACCAAGGTTCGCCTGGAACTGCTGAGGTAGCTGCATCAGGTACAATCACGTTTGGGTCAAACTTGTTGGCTGCAGGAACAACCATCAAGATCAATGATCGCACCTTTGCTTTGTACGATAGTAGCAGGGGTCAGGTGGCACCTTCAGGGACAGCCACCACTGCCATAGATATTGCTGGCTTCAAATCCAACGAGGAGATTATCGATGCGCTTGTAGCAAACTCTGAAAGCGTTACAGATGTGACTCTGAGCAAGACCGCTCAGAACGTTTTGACGATTACGGCCGATACACCAGGCACAGCGGCAAACGCTTACGTATTGCAGATCACTGGTCCTGAAGGCCAGACCAACGCATTTACCGCCAACTTCCAAATCGGCGCCAACAAAGGTCAGAGCATGACTATTGATATCTTGGATATGCGTTCTCATGCCCTAGGAATCAGTAGCCTATCCGGGACAGGTAATACCGTTACCATTGATGGGAAGACCTACGAAGTGGCATGGGCCGAG
>JAKOWL010000173.1 GCA_029781535.1 Pseudomonadota bacterium | reverse complement strand
CAAGCAGAGATGACGCTGCTGAACAGCTTATACGGCCAGAGCAGTCCCCTTGTCAGGGCGCTGGAGAGTAAAGGCCTTGTCCGCTTCACGCAGCGCGCCGTGGACCGGCCAGTGTACGCACAAATATCACCTGAACCAATACCGCTTGAGAAGCTAACAGACGCGCAACAGCAAGCCGCCAACGAGGTTTTGTTAGGATTGGAAAAATCCGAAGGAACTTTTCTATTGCATGGTGTGACTGGAAGCGGAAAGACAGAAGTTTATTTTCATTGTGTGCAGCGGGCTTTGGAAAAGGGAAAATCCGTCATTTTACTGGTTCCGGAGATCGCATTGACTCCACAATTGGTAGAACGATACCGTGCACGCTTTGGCCAAAGTGCAGCAGTCCTGCACAGTAGGCTTTCCGCAGGTGAACGATATGATCAATGGCAACAAATCCGGCAGGGATTGGTGCGGGTTGTCATCGGTGCGCGTTCAGCCATTTTCGCCCCGGTAACCAATTTGGGGTTAGTGGTGATTGATGAAGAACATGAAAACAGCTATATCAGTGATAGCGGTGTTCATTATGATGCTTGCGAAGTAGCCGCTTGGCGTTGCATAGCTCATGGTGCCGTGCTGTTGATGGGCAGCGCAACGCCGTCTTTGGCACGATATGCCTATGCCAAGCATGGACGATACACCCTGTTGCGTTTGCCTGAACGAATCGGAAACAAGCCATTGCCCAAGGTGCAGGTGGTGGATATGCGCGATGAAATCGCCAGAGGAAACCGCAGCATCTTAAGCGGTACACTCTATGCCAAACTTAAGGATTGTTTATCGCAGGGGCAGCAAGCCGTATTGTTCATAAACCGAAGGGGATACGCAACGTTTGTATCGTGTCGTGCATGCGGCTTTGTAGTTCAATGCATACATTGTGATGTTTCGATGACGCTTCATAAGACGAACGGCAAATTGAAATGCCATTATTGCGGCCATGAGAGCATGCCACCCAAACGTTGCCCTTCCTGCGACAGCCCCTACATTCGATATTTTGGAACTGGCACACAAAAGGTGGAAGAAGAATTGCATCGTTGTTTTCCACAGTGCCGTACCTTGAGAATGGATAATGATACGACCAACACAAAAGATTCACATCTTAAAATTCTCAAGGATTTTGAGGCGCATCGAGCTGATGTGTTGATTGGCACGCAGATGATCGCCAAAGGCATGGATGTTCCCGA
>JAKOWL010000245.1 GCA_029781535.1 Pseudomonadota bacterium | reverse complement strand
TTATCAATATTAAACGTGGCGGCTTTTTGTGGAGCGCCAACAACAGCGTGGCGGTAGACGAAAAATTCTGGCGCCAGCGCACACATCACTCCCAGGTGGTTTTGGACGCCATCCTCAAAGCCAGCTATTTTGATGGTACGGGTGAACCAGGTTTTATCAACCAACATAAACTCGTCCAGAACGATGAGGGTTACTCTGGTTACCAGGACGGCAAGTATGCCCAAAGTGCCAAGTACAAGCCACTAAAGAGAACCGAAAAAATGCTGGCTCATCTGGCCCGCAATGCCGAAGCCAAAGTTTACAGCCAGATCCCCAACCCCTGTGGTGAAATTACATTGAACATGTTGGGCGGCTACTGTGTCATTGCCGATGTGGTGCCATATTACTGCCCGACGGTGGATGACGCCGAGGAGGCCTTCCGGGCTGCCGCCCGCGCCCTTATCCGCGTCAACACCATGGACTCGCTCTACAAACGCGAAGTCGACCGCACCAACCGGATTGGCGTCGGCATGACTGGTATTCATGAGTTTGCCTGGAACATGTTTGGTTATTCCTTCCGTGATCTGATTGATGAAAAGAAAAGTCAGGATTTCTGGAATACCATTGCTCGCTTCAAGCGCGCCGTGGTCGATGAAGCCGCCAAGTACAGCAAAAAACTGGGCGTGGTAACTCCTCATACCAATACGACTATTAAACCCTCGGGCACCATCTCCAAACTTTTTGCCCTGACAGAAGGCGCACACTTGCCCAGCATGCGCGAGTACATCCGCTGGGTGCAGTATCGCAGCGACGATCCGATGGTCAAAAAATATAAAGAAAAGGGTTATCCGGTCAAAGAACTGCGCTCATATGAAGGCTCTACCGCCGTTGGATTTCCTACTCAGCCATTGATTTGCCGGATTGGCATGAATGGTGAGTTGGTGACTGCCAGTGAAGCCACACCGGAGGAGCAGTACAAATGGCTGCTGTTACTGGAAAAATACTGGATTGTAGGCTTGGACGAAAAAGGCCAACCACTGGAAGATACCGGCAACCAAGTCAGCTACACGCTCAAGTACGATCCCAAAAAGGTCAAGTACGATGACTTTGCCAAGATGGTGAAGGAGTACCAAAGCCAGGTTAAATGCTGCAGCGTCATGCCTCAGCAGGATGCCACGGCGTATGAGTATCAGCCCGAACAGCCGGTGACTATTTCCGAGTTTATGCGGGTGCTCAACGAA
>JAKOWL010000090.1 GCA_029781535.1 Pseudomonadota bacterium | reverse complement strand
TAATGATTTTTCCGCTTGTTCAGATGCCTTCTGGTAGTTTTGCATCAAGTTGGTGTCATGCAGTACCTGATATTGCAAGAGACTGCGCTCCATGATAATCAGTTGTGCTTGTAAAGTGCGACTTGCACGCGTTGCATTTACGGCATTGTCTACAGTTTCCTGACCTTGTCTGGTAATGCGTTCGAACGCGATATTAGCATTGATGAATGCCATTAGTAACGGCAGGACTGCCACGGCAAAACCGACCAGTAATAATTTTAGAAATGATTTGGGATAACGCCACCGTAACATGGGGACATTCTAAAAAGAAACATCGTAAACATCTAGTATAATCTGGACATGACTCAACTTAGTATCATTGTGGCTTATGCCAAGGATCGCGTCATTGGTGTAAACAATACGTTACCCTGGCACCTGCCGGAAGATTTGAAGCGCTTCAAGGCATTGACCATGGGACATCATATCATCATGGGGCGCAAGACTTATGATTCTCTTGGCCGACTGCTGCCCGGCCGCACAACGGTGATTGTGACGCGTAATCCGGATTTCCAGGTAGAAGGGGCTGTTGTGGTGGATAGTCTGGAAGCCGCAATAAACGCATGTGATGGAGATGACGAGGCGTTTTTGGTTGGCGGGGCAGAGCTATATCAAGCTGGGTTAGGGCTTGCGGATAAACTGTACATTACGGAAATCGATGCTTCGTTTAAGGGGGATGCCCATTTCCCTCTGATTGATCCTTCTAATTGGCAAGAGGTAAGTCGTGAATCACAACGTAGTGAAAAAGGACTTCAGTTCCACTACGTTGAATACCTGCGCAGATAATCTATTGGCAATCGCGCCTGCAGGAATTGCTCTTTGCTCTGTTACTTGGGTGCGGTTTCTTTGATTTTGGCTATCGCTAAGAATACCAGTGCAATCATGCCAATGGCAGCTGCAGCAATCACAACGAAACTTAGCAGGCCATAGTCCGTACCGAACAAATTACTTAACAGTTCCATGAATCTCTCCTTTTTAAAGATACATCCTCAACTATTAGAGTTTGCGCGCTAAGTATAAATGGGGTTTTGATTTATCTCAAATCTTGTTCGTAATGCTTAGCTACGCACGCAATCAACGTAATAGGTTGATTTTCCATCCACAACGCCTTTGACGAGTCCATGCACATCGGTCTCGAAACCGGGGAAACGCTCGTTGAATTCGCGTGCGAACTTAAGGTAATTGACAATCACCTTATTGAAACATTCGCCAGGGATCAATAGGGGAATGCCAGGCGGGTAGGGAGTCAGCAGTACGGCGGTAATCCGGCCTTCCAGATCATCAATCGCCACACGGTCAATCTCGCGATGCGCCATTTTTGCAAACGCGTCAGTTGGTTTCATTGCCGGTATCATGTCTGAGAGATACATCTCTGTGGTCAGCCGCGCGACGTCATTGGCTTTGTAGACAGCATGAATCTGTGCACACAGTTCTTTTAAACCCATGCGTTCATAGCGCGGATGTTTCTGGACGAATTCCGGAAGCACTTTCCATAATGGCTGGTTTTTGTCATAGTCGTCTTTGAATTGCTGCAAGGCAGCTACCATCGTGTTCCAGCGGCCTTTTGTGATGCCGATGGTGAACATGATGAAGAATGAATACAGGCCGGTTTTTTCGACAATCACACCGTGTTCTGCCAGATATTTCGTGACAATCGCGGCAGGAATCCCGATGTCGTCAGAAAACTCGCCATCTACATCCAAGCCTGGAGTGATGATGGTGGCCTTGATGGGGTCCAGCATATTGAAGCCTTCGGCCAGGTTACCGAAACCATGCCAGCGCTCGCCTGCTTTTAACATCCAGGATTCACGCTCTTCGATACCTTCTTCCGAGAGGTCGTTCGGGCCCCATACCTTGAACCACCAGTCGGTACCCCATTCTTCATCGATCTTACGCATGGCGCGACGGAAATCGAGGGCTTCCATGATAGATTCTTCGACTAGAGCGGTGCCGCCGGGGGCTTCCATCATGGCTGCAGCAACGTCACAGCTGGCGATGATGGAATATTGCGGGCTAGTGGAGGTGTGCATCAAATATGCTTCGTTGAATACGTCGCGATCGAGGCGGTGCTTCTGGGCGTCCTGTACCAGGATTTGAGATGCCTGGCTTAGGCCAGCCAGTAATTTGTGCGTGGATTGGGTCGAGAAGACCATGCTTTCCCTGCAGCGCGGACGGTCTGCGCCGATAGCGTGATAGTCGCCATAAAAGTCATGGAAGGTCGCATGCGGAAGCCAGGCCTCGTCGAAATGCAGTGTATCTATCTTGCCATCCAGCATATCCTTGATTTCTTCCACGTTGTACAGCACGCCGTCATAGGTGGATTGTGTGATGGTTAGTACACGCGGCTTGGCTTTCTTGTCACTGGCGAACGGATTGCGCTCGATCTTTTTCTGGATGTTTTCCCAAGCGAATTCGCTTTTCGGGATTGGTCCGATGATGCCGAAATGGTTACGGGTCGGCATCAGGAACACAGGAATTGCGCCGGTCATGATGATGGAGTGCAATACTGATTTATGGCAGTTGCGGTCTACTACGACAATATCACCTGGAGCAACGGTAGAATTCCAAACGATCTTGTTCGAGGTGGACGTGCCATTTGTCACAAAATACAGATGGTCGCAGTTATAGATACGGGCTGCGTTGCGTTCCGATGCCGCGACAGGGCCGGTATGGTCCAGTAATTGGCCTAGCTCGTCTACCGCGTTGCAAACATCAGCGCGCAACATGTTCTCACCGAAGAACTGGTGGAACATCTGACCAACAGGGGATTTCAGGAATGCCACGCCGCCGGAATGACCTGGACAGTGCCAGGAATAGGAACCGTCGGCCGCATACTGGGTAAGTGCTTTAAAGAATGGCGGTGGCAAGCTATCCATGTAGGTTCTTGCCTCACGGATGATCAGGCGTGCAACGAACTCTGGCGTGTCCTCGTTCATATGGATGAATCCGTGCAGTTCACGCAGGACATCGTTAGGAATATGTCGGCTGGTACGAGTCTCGCCATACAGGAAGATGGGGATTTCCTCGTTGCGATGCCGAATTTCATTCACGAACTGGCGCAGCTGCTCAATAGCTTCTGGCTTTTCTTCTACGATATCCTCATCGTCTATCGAAAGGATGAATGCGGAAGCACGGCTCTGCTGCTGAGCGAAGCTGGACAAGTCGCCGTAGCTGGTGACACCCAGTACCTCGACGCCTTCGTCTTCGATGGCTTTTGCCAGTGCGCGAATGCCAAGGCCGGAGGAGTTTTCGGAGCGGAAGTCTTCGTCAATGATGACAACGGGGAATCGAAATTTCATTGAAATTCCTTAATTAAATCTTGGGTAAAGTAACGCCAACCTGTCCTTGATATTTGCCGCCACGGTCTTTGTAGCTGGTCTCGCATACGTCATCTTCATCTGCTTCGAAGAATAGCACCTGGGCGCAACCCTCGTTAGCATAGATCTTGGCTGGGAGTGGCGTGGTATTGCTGAATTCCAGGGTCACATAGCCTTCCCATTCCGGCTCGAACGGTGTGACGTTGACGATGATGCCGCAGCGCGCATAAGTGCTTTTACCCAGACATACTGTTAGGACATTACGCGGGATGCGGAAATACTCCACAGTACGCGCAAGTGCGAAAGAGTTGGGAGGAATGATACAGTAATCCGCATTCACTTCGACAAAGGAATTGGGGTCAAAGTTCTTTGGGTCTACGATAGTGGAGTTCAGGTTGGTGAACAGCTTGAATTCACGTGAGCAGCGAATATCGTAACCGTAACTGGACGTGCCATATGATACCAATCGTTGTCCGGCTTCGTTGACTTTGACCTGATTCGGTTCAAATGGCTCGATCATGCCGTGTTGTTCAGCCATGCGGCGTATCCATCTGTCTGATTTAATACTCATCGTCTACCCTAGATTCTGACCTAATATTCAAGATAAAAAAGCGGAGCCGAAACCCCGCTTTTATAAAACGCAAATAATAGCAACAAATAATGAATTGGTTGCAATTTTTTTGAGTTATTGATGCTTGTCGCCACCCAGCTCAATGGAGTAACGCCAGAACTGATCCTTGCTTTCAAAGATCACGCTGGACTCTTCCGGATCGCGGTTGCCAGCGCGATACTGGTGCACAGGACCTTTGTCCTCAGCCCATGCTTTCACGATCGGATCCACCAGTTTCCATTGCGCTTCAACTTCGTCGATATGCAGGAACAGTGAATTATCGCCTTCCATCAGGTTCAACAGCAATGTCTCGTATGAATCCACGGTGTCGTCACCTTGTTGGCGTTGTGGTCCGTCGATGCTCAAGGTGCGGGTTTGGATGTCCAGGCCAGGCACTTTGGATTCGATTTCCAGTTTGATGCATTCGCGTGGCTGGATGTTGACGATCAACCAGTTATGATGCTGATCTTCGGCCAATACCATTGGGGCTTTCTTGAAGCGGATGGAAATGGCGGTGTTGCCTTCGTGCATGCGTTTTGCGGTGCGCACATAGAATGGCACGCCTTTCCAGCGTGGATTGTCGATGAACAGTTTGACTGCGGCATAGGTCTCGGTATTGCTGGATTCTACGCCATCGCGTTTGAGTTCCTCCAGATAACCATGCACGTTCTCACCATGGCCATCAGCGATACATACGCGTCCTGCAGCATATTGCGCACGGAACGCCTGTTTTTTGATGTTTGGTACATCAATCGGGCGGATGGACTGCAACAGTTTGATCTTCTCAGCGCGGATGCTGCTGGGTGACAGGTCTTTCGGTTTTTCCATCGCGACCATCGCCAAGGTTTGCAGCAAGTGGCTTTGGAACATGTCGCGTAATGCGCCGGTTGCATCGTAGAAAGTAGTGCGGTCGCCCACGCCCAGAATCTCGTTATTGGTGATCTGTACGTGGTCTACATACTCGTTGTTCCAGATCGGGTCGAAGATCGTATTGGTAAAGCGTGTCAGCATGGCATTGCTGATTGCCGATTTGCCCAAGTAGTGGTCGATACGGTAGATCTGGTGCTCTTTTAAGTGCTTGGTCAAACGTGCTTGCAAATCTTGTGCACTTGGCAAATCAGTACCAAAAGGTTTTTCGATCAGCACGCGACGCCAGTATTTGCTTTCATCCAGCAAGCCAACGCCAGAAAGTTGTTCCACCACAGGCGCGAAATCGGTAGGGCGCACGGAAAGGAAATACGCCAGGTTTTGCGGGAATACGCTTTCATTGGATAGTGCCGCCGCCATTTTCTTGAACGCATCCGGATCGCTTGGCGGGTTGGCGTGGTAATGGTTGCGGGCCAAAAAGCTTTCGAATGCAGCTTGATCATAGCCGTTCTTGAATTTGGCATCCATCATCCCCTTGATTTCTGCCAGCCATTGCTCACGGGTCAATTCTCCGCGGCCTACGGACAGGATGGCCATCTTTTCCGGTAAACGGCCAAGCGTATGCAGGCGGAACAGGCCCGGCATGAGTTTGATGCGAGACAGGTTACCGCTGGCACCAAACAGTACAAGAGTGCATGGATCAATTTTTTTCG
>JAKOWL010000071.1 GCA_029781535.1 Pseudomonadota bacterium | reverse complement strand
TTTCTGCACGATCAGAGACCGATTTGGCCATGTTCAAGACTAAATGGTGTGGTTCTGAAACTTCGCTCATCAATCGTCTGGCTTGTAATATGGCATCATCGCGAGGAGAGGTAACGACCAGATTGATCAATCCAGGCTTGGGCTTTGACAATTCCGAGAATAGAGGATGTCCGGGGAAACAATCCACGACAAAAAGTGTGTGTTTCCGTTGGATATCTGCCAGTAGATTTCGAACGCCTTGCGGGTCTTCGCTCCAAAGGACATCGATGGTTCTGCCGTCCATCGGGTATAAAATGACCCCATTCCAAAGTGCAGGCTCTGCTTTATGAGTGGCAATGGTAAAGAATTCGGGAAGGTCGGGTGAAATTCGAGCGTGCAGTGCGCTTCCGCCCATACTAAGTTCAAGCAATGCCGCTGGCAGTCCTGTATTCCTGACAAATCGTTTACAAACAGCCATCGCAAGGGTTGTTTTTCCCACTCCTCCAGACCAATTCACCAAATTAATCTGACGGGCTGGTAGAAACGAGACTTGTTTGGCACTGGTCAACCGGGCTCGCCCTAACCATTCAGCCGGGTCTATTACAAAATTGTCTTGAGTAACCACCGGGATCCCACTCTTATCCAGCGCACTATGAAGTATCTCTTCAGATACGTCTGATATTGGGAGCAGGTCACCGAGAATAACCAGGTGTACTCCAGACAGGTTCTGTAAAACACCACGAGTAGAGAATGCTTCCCGTACTGAGAGATTGTCAGTCTGGGAGAGTGCTTCCAATACTTTTTGATCAGGTTGATGAGCCCCTAGCAAAATATCAAGAGCCGAATTCCGTTTCAAATTAAAAGAATTTCCAAAACTAAATTTCATGCTATTTTTCATCTCCTTGGATGTTTTTTGATGGGTAGGACAAATCTGCATAGATTGCCAGTAGCACCGCAGTAACCAAAAGCAAGGTGGTTAAGACCGTCAAAATGGTTCCAGGTAGTGAACCGCTACCCAACTTGATATACACGATGGATAAACCACTAATCCCGGCAATTCCAATGGACCGAATCCACATCAAATTGGTCAGAATGGCAGAAACAAATACACTCAACACCGCCAACCAGACTAATTCGTCTTGGACAGCAAATGATTTCATGAGTAGGGTGATACTCAAAGCCAACGCAAAGCACATGTTTGAAAAGTTCCGCGCCATATTTTTCACCAGAGTCCAGGAATCAATCGCCAAGGTACAATCCGCATGTAGCAGGCATATCCGTCAATCATTTTTTCTTCTCGAAGGATTCGCCAACATTGAATGAACGTCAGAGCAACAGATAAAAGAATGGCAGTGAACCAATCTGGAGAACTGAAAACCATCATTGTCCTGAACACCAGTTCTCCTAGATACATCGGGTGACGCAAAAACCGATAGGGGCCACGACTGGTCAGGCCGCGGTCTGCAGGAGCAACCCCAAAACGTGATCCTAAAGTGATGAGAGACCACAAGATCAATGAGTAGCCAACCAGGGCAGGTATGAGCAAATACCACTCGCTATGGCTGGAAGTTGTGAATGTAGGCAAGAATGCGGCGATCATTCCGAGCCATAATCCGGTGCGATCATATTGTTTCGCCGGTGTTCGCCGGGTGTAGAAGAAAGCTAATAACCCGTTATGAATCGCAAACAGCCAGGCCAGGATAGAAGGATGCTGCCAGGCTGCCAACCCGGAAATAAGCGTGGCAAAAAGGAAGAAGCCAAAACCAACCAGGTCACGTATGCGATCGGAATGTTTCCGAATGAAATGGAGGGGATTGGTGGCCATTACATCGCACCTAGATTCTGGACAATTGGCCATCCGATTACAGCCAGCAACGTCACCAGGAATGGCAGGAAATAAAAAACCACCATTGGGATTACCAGTTCGGACCCCACTTTTTCTGCTCGCTGCTCAGCGGAGCCAATATAATCAGCTGCAATACTGGTTGCCAGCTGTCCCATCAATTCCTGTCGGGCAGTACCGCGTCGGATGAATTCCAATTGCACAGACATGCCGATCAATTCGGGGAGATGCGATTCCTGGGTTTCGCGCTGCGTTTGCTCGATCAGATCACGACCTTGCGCCATCTGAAGAACCCACCGCATCCATTTGCCTACCAAGCTTTGCGCTTGAGCTGTGCGGCGCAAGGCTTCTTCCATCGAAACATTAGCAGAGATCTGGGCTGAAACTAGCTGAACAAATTCTGGAAGTTGAGCAATAAACTGACGGCGATAACGACGGGCAACCCCGCCCATAGACATAGCAGGATATTGAAATCCAACCAATCCACCTACCAATGCAAATACTGGTTCTGCAGTGGCTACCATCCCCAATCCAAACCCTGCTACAGCTAAAGCCACCCGCAGAGAGGTAAAT
>JAKOWL010000244.1 GCA_029781535.1 Pseudomonadota bacterium | reverse complement strand
CGGATAAAAGGTACTCTGGGGATAACAGGCTGATTCCTCCCAAGAGTTCATATCGACGGGGGAGTTTGGCACCTCGATGTCGGCTCATCACATCCTGGGGCTGTAGCCGGTCCCAAGGGTATGGCTGTTCGCCATTTAAAGTGGTACGTGAGCTGGGTTTAAAACGTCGTGAGACAGTTTGGTCCCTATCTGCCGTGGGCGCTGCAAGTTTGAGGGGACCTGCTCCTAGTACGAGAGGACCGGAGTGGACGCACCTCTGGTGGACCAGTTATCATGCCAATGGTATAGCTGGGTAGCTAAGTGCGGAAGAGATAAACGCTGAAAGCATCTAAGCGTGAAACTCGCCTCAAGATGAGACTTGCCTCTGGCTTTAAGCCAGCTAAAGAGTCGTTCAAGACCAGGACGTTGATAGGTCGGATGTGGAAGCGCAGTAATGCGTTAAGCTGACCGATACTAATTGCTCGTGAGGCTTGATCCTATAACCTTAAGACTTAGACGCTTAGGGTATAGCTAAAGCAAAAATGATTTAGCAATCAATATCTAGAAATAGAAAACTCCCTGAAGCTTTACTTCTTCCAATTTGTTAAAGGCTGCTCAATGCGAATTGAGCGACAAGCATGACATTACCGGTTATGCTTGGGGACAATAGCGGTTTGGTCCCACCCCTTCCCATCTCGAACAGGGCCGTGA
Source organism: Pseudomonadota bacterium (assembly GCA_029781535.1). Taxonomy (GTDB): domain Bacteria; phylum Pseudomonadota; class Gammaproteobacteria; order Burkholderiales; family Methylophilaceae; genus Methylophilus. The sequence goes on along the minus strand of JAKOWL010000244.1, from coordinate 4,045 downwards.
AACGAACCAGCGCCAATGATAGTAAGCTCTTCGCTTGCGAAAGTGGGTCATCCCCAGGCTCTTATTTGAAAAGACCCAACCAAAAGTTGGGTCTTTTGCTTTGGGTGAGGGTGATAACGAGCGTAAGCGCAGTCGCGGCGCAGGCAAAATAACTGAATGGATTCCAATTCACTGAATTTATTGATATAATTATCTTTTGGGTAAAAAGGGCGGTATGCCCTTTTTTTGTTTCCGCAAGATACGCAAAATTTTTGGGAGTATGGCGTGCAGGATTTGCAGGCGCTCATTGATAAAACAGTAACGCAGCTCGGGTATGAGCTGGTAGATCTCGAGGTGTCGAATCGGGGTAAATTGCTGCGTGTGTTCATCGATAAGGTAAATCCAAAAGATACCAAAGATAGCGTCACGATCGATGATTGCGTGCTGGTCAGCAATCAACTTGGCAATGTACTGACGGTTGAGCATGATATTGATTATGACAGGCTGGAGATTTCATCTGCGGGAATGGATCGCGTGCTTAAAAAGCCTGCACATTTTATGCGTTTTGTAGGCGAACGTGCACAAATCAAGTTGCGCATGCCTGTAGCGCAACCGAATGGTGAGCCAAGAAAGAATTTTTTAGGCATCTTGCGTGGAGTGGAAGCCGAAAGTGTTTTGCTGGAATTGAATGACAGAATAGAGAAAATTGCTATGAGCAATATCGATAAGGCAAGACTGAGCCCACAGTTTTAAGAGATAGAATTTACAGTTGGAGAAATGTGATGAGTCGTGAAATTTTATTATTGGTAGATGCGCTTGCTCACGAGAAAAATGTGAGTAAAGAGGTGATTTTTACTGCATTGGAGCTCGCATTGGCTTCCGCGACCAAAAAGAATCACGAAGAAGGTGCAGATATCCGTGTTGAGATAGACAAGGAATCTGGTGACTATAAAACATTTCGCCGCTGGCAATATGTTGAGTATGATTTGTTAGAGAATTCAGCATATCAGTTTGACGAAGAAGACCCTCGTGCGCAAGGCCGTAAAATCGGTGATTATTATGAAGAGCCGCTGGAGTCGATTTCGTTTGGCCGTATTGGTGCACAAGTGGCTAAACAAGTCATCTTGCAAAAAGTACGTGAAGCAGAGCGTGAACAAATTTTGCAGGATTTTCTTGCAAGAGGCGAAAAGCTGGTTACTGGTGTGATAAAACGCATGGAAAAAGGCAATGCCATTATCGAAGTAGGCCGTCTGGAGTGCATCTTGCCACGAGAGTCTATGATTCCTAAGGAGAATCTGCGTGTAGGGGACCGTGTTCGTGCATATTTGTCACGTGTAGACCGTGGTGGTCGTGGCCCACAACTGGTGTTATCGCGTACAGCGCCAGAATTCCTAATCCGTCTGTTTGAGCTGGAAGTGCCGGAAATAGAAGAAGGTTTACTGGAGATCAGATCGGCAGCCCGTGATCCGGGTTTGCGTTCTAAAATTGCAGTAAAAACCAACGACCAGCGCTTGGATCCAGTTGGGACTTGCGTAGGGATGCGTGGATCACGTGTCCAGGCGGTGACTGGCGAGTTAGCAGGTGAGCGTGTAGACATCGTATTGTGGAGTATGGAGCCTGCACAGTTTGTGATTAATGCAATGGCGCCTGCCGAGGTTTCCAGTATCGTGGTAGATGAAGATGCGCATAGCATGGACGTGGTGGTAGATGAAGACCAGCTGGCGCTGGCGATTGGCCGTAATGGCCAGAACGTGCGTTTAGCGTCTGAGCTTACCGGCTGGACACTGAACATCATGACTGAGCAAGAAGCGGCGCAAAAAAATCAGGATGAATACGCAAACGTCAGCAAGCTCTTTATGCAAAAACTGGATGTGGATGAAGAAGTTGCTGACATTTTGGTGCAAGAAGGATTCAGTACGCTGGAGGAAATCGCCTATGTGCCACTGGCTGAAATGGCTGAAATAGAGGCATTTGACGAAGATACTATCAACGAGTTACGTGCCCGTGCCCGCGCTGCGTTGCTTACCGAAGCGATCGCCAAGGAAGAGAAAGTGGAAGAGGCGGCTGAGGATTTGCTGGGCCTAAAAGGGATGGATGATGCTACAGCACATCTGCTCGCATCCAAAGGGATTTCAACCGCTGAAGACCTGGCTGAGCTTGCAGTAGATGAGTTGGTGGAGTTGACCAATATGGATGAAGTGCGTGCGAAAGGCCTGATTATGACAGCACGCGAACCTTGGTTTAAATAAACTGGAATTTAAACAAGGTAATTAGAACACTGGAGCAGTAAATGGCACAATCAACCGTCGCACAATTTGCAACCGAACTGGGATTGCCCATAAGTTTGTTGTTGGAGCAGCTTAAGAGTGCCGGGGTGAATAAACTCAACCCGGAAGACAAGCTGGAAGAAGCAGATAAAACTGCATTGCTGGATTATTTGCGTAAAGAGCACGGAGCAGCCGCCCCGAAAAATAAAATCACGCTGACACGCAAGCAAAATACTGAAATCAAAAAAACCGATAGTACAGGACGTGCGCGCACTATTCAGATTGAGGTGCGCAAAAAACGCGTCTTAATGCGTCGTGAAGATACTCCTGAAACAATGGCCGAGTCTTTCGGAGAGGAGCAAGAGGAAGTACTGGCTCAAGAACAGCAGCCTACTATCGCAGAGCCTGTGGAAGTTGTGGTTGAAGAACCTGTGGTTCAGCAGGAAGTGCCTGTGGTCGAGGAAGTTGCACCAGTAGAGCCAGTTGTAGCTGCACCGGCCAGAAAAATGGTGTTGAGTGCTGAGCAGATCGCGATCCGCGAACAAGAGGCAAAACGCGCGGCAGCACTGGCAGCCATGCAGGCAGAAGATTTGCGCCGTAAGCAAGAACTGGAGGCTCGCCGAGCTGCGGATGAGGAAGCTAGAAAAGCGGCAGCGGCTGAAGCGGAGAAGAAAGTCAGCAAGTTGTCTGAAGGTACTTTGCATAAGCCGGCAAAAGAAAGCGGGGCTCAGCCAGACAGCAAGGATGCGAAAAAAGGGAAAGGCGATAGCCCGAATCGTGACTGGAACGACAATGAAAATCGCAAGCGCGGCTTGAAAACTCGTGGTGATGTAAATGTGTCCCAAGGGTGGCGCGCTCCTAAATCCAAGCATAAGCATAAAGATGATATGCAGGAGCATGCATTCAATGCACCAACTGAACCGATCATCCATGAAGTTGCAGTGCCAGAGACCATCAGCGTAGCTGATTTGGCGCATAAGATGTCCGTGAAGGCCAGCGAGGTAATTAAGGCCCTGATGAAGATGGGCATGATGGTGACAATCAACCAGGTGCTCGACCAGGAAACCGCCATCATCGTAGTGGAAGAGATGGGCCATAAAGCGCAGGCTGCCGCGGCAAATGATCCAGAAGCATTTCTGGAAGAGGCGGATCATGTAGAGCCGATTCTGGAGCCGCGTCCACCTGTTGTTACGGTGATGGGTCACGTTGACCATGGTAAAACCAGTTTGCTCGACTATATCCGTCGCACACGCGTGGCATCTGGTGAGGCGGGCGGTATTACCCAGCATATCGGTGCCTATCATGTGGAGACACCGCGTGGCATGGTCACTTTTCTGGATACGCCCGGCCATGAGGCGTTTACAGCCATGCGTGCCCGCGGTGCAAAAGCAACGGATGTCGTGATCCTGGTGGTATCGGCCGATGACGGGGTGATGCCACAAACCATTGAAGCGATACACCATGCCAAGGCGGGCAATGTGCCTTTGGTCGTGGCGATCAACAAGATCGATAAGCCAGAAGCGCAGCCAGAACGCGTCAAGATGGAGTTGGTGAATCATGAGGTCGTGCCTGAAGAGTTCGGTGGTGACACCATGTTCCGTGAAGTGTCAGCTAAAACAGGTAAAGGCATCGATGAACTGCTTGAAGCTGTATTGCTACAGGCGGAAATTTTAGAGTTGAAAGCACCACGCAATACACCAGCCAAAGGCTTGGTGATTGAGGGGCGGCTGGACAAGGGGCGCGGTTCTGTTTCCACCATCTTGGTGCAATCCGGTGTGTTGAGCCGTGGCGATATGCTG
>JAKOWL010000069.1 GCA_029781535.1 Pseudomonadota bacterium | reverse complement strand
CGTACTCTGGAATCACGTGATTGGCGTGAACGGCATCTGCGAGAAGGAGTGCGTGATTAACGACGATAATCTGAGCAGATTCGGCTGCCTTACGCGCTCGATAAAATGGACATTGACCTTGTGTCGCGGCTTCACAGCGCTCTGGGTTGCAGTTTTCTGCTTCTGCGCTCAACCGTTGCCAAGCATTCTGTTCGGCGAACGCGCGAAGGTTGATCTCACTTTTCTCGCCACTGCCTCCCTCGGTCAGCCAAACCAAAATCTTGGCTGATACACGAAGTTCATCTGCCGTGGATGGGCGTCGACGGCGCAAATCCATGAGGCGAACGGGGCAAAGGTAGTTGCTACGCCCTTTCAATATGGCGGCTTCGAACGGTGTTTTAAGTATCCGTCTAGCGAGTGGAATATCGTGTGTTAACAGTTGATCTTGTAAGTTCAATGTATTGGTTGAAATAATCACTCGTTTTTGATTATTGATTGCCCATATTATTGCTGGGATCAAATATGCAAGGGACTTTCCGATGCCAGTGCCTGCCTCGACGATGAGATGATGGTTGTGGTCAAATGCATCGCTGATTTCACGCGCCATCTCTAGTTGTTGAGGGCGATTCTCATATCCATCAATAATGTTGCCGAGAGCACCGCCTTCTCCAAAAACTGCTTCAACATCATCGCCAGACTCGTTGGCTGGTACAGCAGAATCTACTGGCACGACCTCAAAAGCGGATCCATAGGTAAGATTGAATTGCATATCTTGTTCGAGAGCTTGTTTAGTTGTACGTTGCTGCTCCAAAGCGTATTCAAATACGATGCGCGCATTCCAATCAATCCCTTGAGATAAGTTCGCAATTTCGTGGTTGAGGGCCGCTGGTAAAGTCAGGATTTTTTGCCACATTGCCCAATAAAGCAAAGCGGATGCGCGTGCATCATGCAAGGCGCGGTGCGCTTCAGTTAATTCAATATTTAGTTGCTGCGCAAGACTTGATAAGCTGTATCGTGTTGCTCCCGGTAGCATTACTGATGCTAAATCATAGGTGTCAATCCATAGATTGTTGTGAAACAGCCCA
>JAKOWL010000062.1 GCA_029781535.1 Pseudomonadota bacterium | reverse complement strand
TGCGGTTTGATTGCCAGTACAATCACTTCGCTGGAGGCTGCATCTGCTAACGTTGGACTGGCTGATACGCCATAGCGTGCGCTTAACCATGCGCGTTTATCGGTATCTGGCTCGACGACGGTGATGTTTCGGGTGTCAAAAGATTTCTGATGTAATCCGGCAATCAGTGCCTGTGCCATATTGCCGCCGCCGATAAATGCGAGTTTCATGCTGTTGTTTCGTCCCTGTTTCTGGTTGGCCGTGCGCCAAAGATGGCTGAGCCTATACGTATCATTGTTGCGCCTTCATGGATTGCCGCCACGTAATCATCGGACATGCCGATGGATAAGGTGTCCAGCGTATGTCCTTGTGCCTGCAAGGCTAGGAAGGCATTGCGCACTATTCTAAATTGCGCGCGTTGTGTTGCAAAGTCTTTTGATGGTGCCGGAATCGACATCAGTCCGCGCAACTTAAGACGTGGTTCCGCTTCTATGGCTGCTGCCAGTTCGGCCAGCTGTAGAATGTCGGTACCACTTTTGCTGGCTTCCGCACTGCTGTTGAGCTGTATGCATACGTTCAGTGGCGGTTTGCCTGTCGGGCGTGCTTCTGCAAGGCGTTTCACCAGCTTGAGTCTGTCCACCGAGTGGACCCAGTCGAAATACTCTGCGATCGGGGTCGTCTTATTGCTTTGGATCGGCCCGATGAAGTGCCACTCGATGGCGCAGTCGGTTAGCAGCGCCTGTTTTGCTAGGGCCTCTTGCAGGTAGTTTTCCCCGAAAGCGGTTTGCCCTGCCTGGAATGCTTCACGCAGTTGCTCGGCTGGTTGGGCTTTGCTGACTGCCAATAAACGTATGTAGTCATGCCGTCCGGCATCTTGCTGTGCCTGCCTGATATTTGCGAGAACTGCTTGCAAGGAGTTGGCAATTATGGTCATAATTCAAACATCTTAAAGAATAAACTTTGTGTAAAGTCTTAAGAGCGAACCTAAATTATAAAATAGAGTAGGAGCACATAGTGGATATTTCGGATTTGCTGGCATTTTCGGTCAAGAACAAAGCTTCGGACTTGCATCTGTCTGCCGGGTTGCCACCCATGATACGCGTGCACGGCGATATACGTAAGATCAACGTACCTGTCCTGGATCACAGTCAGGTACATGATATGGTGTATGACATCATGAACGATGGCCAGCGTAAAGTATATGAAGAGACACTGGAGTGTGACTTTTCATTCGAGATTCCCAATCTGGCACGTTTCCGCGTCAATGCATTTAACCATAATCGTGGCGCAGGCGCAGTTTTCCGGACGATTCCTTCCAAGATACTGACACTTGAGCAACTGAATGCGCCGGCGATTTTCAAGGAGATTGCCAATACTCCGCGCGGGATCGTGCTGGTTACCGGTCCTACCGGTTCAGGTAAATCCACCACATTGGCGGCGATGATTGATTACATCAATGAAAACGAGATGGGGCATATCCTGACGGTGGAAGATCCAATCGAGTTCGTGCATCAATCCAAAAAGTGTCTGATTAACCAGCGCGAGGTCGGTCCACATACATTGTCTTTCCAGAATGCGCTGCGTGCGGCTTTGCGTGAAGATCCGGATGTGATTCTGGTCGGTGAGATGCGTGACCTGGAAACCATCCGTCTGGCACTGTCAGCTGCGGAAACCGGCCACTTGGTATTCGGTACCTTACATACCAGCTCTGCCGCCAAGACCGTGGACCGTATTGTCGATGTGTTCCCGGCTGCGGAAAAAGAAATGGTACGTTCGATGTTGTCCGAATCCCTGCGCGCTGTGATTTCACAAACCTTGTGTAAAACCAAGGATGAACAGGGGCGTGTAGCTGCCCATGAGATCATGATTGGTACACCTGCGATCAGAAACCTGATTCGCGAGAACAAAGTAGCGCAAATGTATTCTGCCATTCAGACTGGCCAGAGTATCGGTATGCAGACGCTGGATCAGAATCTGCAGGACCTGGTGCGCCGTAATGTCATTTCTGCTGCCGAAGCGCGTGGCAAGGCAGCCAATAAAGAGTCCATCATTGGCTAAAGGTTGAGATATGGAAAAAGGTCAGGCAGAAAAGTACGTATTTGATTTGCTGAGGCTCATGCTTAGCAAGAAAGCCTCGGATATGTTCATCACGGCCGGATTCCCTGCCGCGATGAAGGTTGACGGAAAAATGACGCCGGTGAGCAACCAGGTGTTGTCTGCGCAACAGGCACGCGAGATTGCGCGCTCTATTATGAACGACAAGCAGGCCGCAGAATTCGATGCTACTAATGAATGTAACTTTGCGATTGGCATTCCCAGTGTTGCGCGGTTCCGTGTGAACGCTTTTGTACAGCGTGGTTCTGTGGGTTTAGTGTTTCGGACGATTACGACCAAGATTCCAAAATTTGAGGAATTGGGTCTGCCGGAGGTATTGAAAGATATTGCGATGACCAAGCGTGGTCTGGTGATTTTTGTAGGTGGTACGGGATCTGGTAAATCCACCTCTTTGGCTGCGATGATTGGTTATCGCAACGAGAATAGTTATGGCCATATCATTACGATTGAGGATCCGGTAGAGTTCATTCACGAACACAAGAACTGTGTGATCACGCAGCGCGAGATCGGGGTGGATACGGACAATTGGCATGTTGCGCTCAAGAACACATTGCGTCAGGCGCCGGATGTGATTCTGATTGGCGAGATTCGTGACCGTGAAACGATGGATTACGCGATTGCATTTGCGGAGACCGGGCACTTGTGTATGGCGACCCTGCATGCCAACAGCACCAACCAGGCGCTAGACCGTATTATCAACTTTTTCCCCGAAGAGCGTCGCCACCAGTTATTGATGGACCTGTCATTGAACGTACGAGCTTTCGTGTCTCAGCGGTTGATTCCCAAAGCTGATGGTATTGGCCGTGCGGCTGCGGTAGAGGTCATGATCAATTCACCTTTGATTTCGGACCTTATTTTCAAAGGCGAGGTACACAGCATCAAGGAGGTCATCAGTCGTTCGCGCGAGTTGGGTATGCAGACGTTCGACCAGTCTCTGTTTGATTTATTTGAGAGTGGCGTCATCACTTATGAAGATGCTTTGCGAAATGCGGACTCGGTAAACGACCTGCGGCTACGTATCAAGCTGGAAGGCAAAGGCGCACATGATAAGGACCTGTCGGCAGGGCTGGATCATCTGGGCATTGTGTAGCGTGGATGCTGTAAAAAAAGCCGATGTAGTCTACATCGGCTTTTTTGTTGGTTAACAACTATTCTATCGAAACCTCTACACGCCTGGCCTCGTTGTAATCACTTCCGCCATCGACAACTTCGGGTTTACGCATTTCGATTCTTGCTTCATCAACACCTGCAGTTTTCAACGCCTCACGCACTGCTTTGGCCCGGTTTTTTGCCAATTCTTCATTGATCGCACGATTGCCGCGCGAGTCATGATAACCGGACAATACCGCTTTGGTGTTTGGGTTGTTTTTTAACCATTCGATGACGGGTTGTAACGTATCTCCGGCATCTGCTGGTAAAGCCGATTTTCCTGTCTCGAAGTAAAGTTTTGCTGCAGAAGGGGCGGTTGTGGCCGGGGGGGCAGGGTTAAGGGGCTCCTGGGTTTTGACAACAATCTGATTTTCAATGCTGACACTTTGCCCGAAAAATGCCTGTACTTTCTCTCCCTTTTTTTGTTTGTCTGCATCCGAGTCCGCAAGTCCAGTCATTATGGCGGCTTTATCATTTCCTTCTACATTCAGGCCACCTTCTTCACTTAGGATGGAACGTAGATTTTCTGCATTGGCTAACCAGGCAACGTGAGCACTGTCGCCACTCGTATGTATTCCGTCTCTGTTTGCAATAAAGGTGAAGGCTTCTGCCACAGATACTTGAGCCGTGGGAACGGTTTGTTCATTTGCTGCTACTATTTCGGCAGGCTGTCCACAACATGTGGCCGATGGGCCATGATTGTTGAACAACATCCACAAAAGTAACAATACCAGTACCAAGGCGACAATCCATGTCCAGCGGTTAATGCTTGCTTGATCGTTTCGCATGATGGTCGCCTTTATTTGTCAACGCCAGCAGATAACTTGTCCTGCAATGCTTTCAGTTCAGCCCATTTGTTGTTTGCGGCTAAATCAGCCTGCTGCGCCCATGTGCCTGGGTTAGCCATGCGGAAGCGGGAACCACCTTTATCCAGGATTGCGCGCATCTGCGGCACGGTTGCCTTGGCAACCTGAGCGAAAGTATTCAGACCGTTGTCTTTGAACAGATCATTGATTTTTGGTCCAACACCTTCAATGATAGTCAAGTCATCGGCATTCTTAAGCGCAAAGCCTGCCGTCTTCGCTGCTGTAATGTCAATGGTCTTGGCCTTGGGAGCCGCTTTTGGTTTCGCGGGAGTCTTCGGCTTGGCAGCGGTTTTAGGTTTTGCCGTCGGCTTAGGTTCAGGTGCTGGTTTTGGTGTTTCAGCGACAGGCGCAGATGTTGGCATCACTGCCGAAGGAATATCTGCAGCTTTGGCTGCTGGGGGATGAGTCGATTCGGCTTGTGCAGGGCAGGTTCCTGATTTGCAGCAACATCTGGATAACAAATGATGAAGGAGCCAGCCTAACAATGCTCCGGCAAGAAACCACCACAGACAACATCCAAAACTGCTCATTTTCTTCTCCCTTTTAAAGTTATGAAAAGACAGGCAATGCTTCTTAGGCCTTACTATCTGCGCCTTTTAAGTAAACGTCAAGCCCTGATAAGCCTTGCTGAGCGCCGCACGGCACTGAAAAACAAGGTTAGTGGCCGTGGTAGGTAATATGTCCGTTAAGCAAAGTGTAATGAACTTTGCCCGGCATTTCCAAACCCATGAACGGTGTATTCTTTCCTTGGCTTTTCAATTGGCCTGGCGTCACTTGCCAAGTCTGTTCCGGATCGAAAATCACAATGTCAGCAGCAGCATGTAAACTTAGATGACCGCTTGCGATACCTAGAATCTGGGCTGGTATGCAGGTGATTTTGGCGAGTGCATCCAACAATGTAGCTTTGTACAGATCAGCCCATTTCAATGTGAGCGGAAGCAGCAACTCCAGTCCGGTCGCGCCGGCTTCACTTTCGGCAAACGGTAATAACTTGGCATCATCATCCACCGGGGTGTGGTCAGAGCAAACAGCATCGATAGTGCCGTCTTTCAATCCCTTGCATAAGGCTTCTTTGTCGCGAGTGGTACGCAATGGTGGTTTGAGGTGCGCGTGGGCATTAAAGAAACCAATATCATGCTCAGTCAGGTGCAGGTGTTGCGTACTGACGTCAGCGGTGACAGGCAAGCCTTTCGCCTTGGCTTGGCGCACTTGGTCGACAGCTTCTGCCGTCGATAGGCGGCAAAGGTGCACTTTGGTTTTTGTTTCCGAGGCGATGCGTAATATGCTGGCGATAGCCAAGTTCTCTGCAGCGGATGGGATACCTTTCAACCCCAGGCGGCTTGCGACTTCACCGTCATGAGCAGCCCCGCCTCTGGCTAGGAAGTGTTCTTCTGGACGCAGAAAAAGCGTGTAATTGAAAGTGCTGGCGTATTCAAATGCGCGCCATAGTACCTGGGTGTCGACGATCGGACGATCCGCCTGGGTAAAGCCCACGCATCCCGCCTCTGTCAGTTGGTACATTTCGCTTAATGTTTGGCCATCCAGGTTGCGGGTGAGGGCGCCCAATGGATAAATACGTGCCATGTTGTGCTGCCATGCACGGTGCTTCAACATCTCAATCAGTCCGGGTTCGTCTAGCACTGGCTCTGTATCAGGAGGGCAGGCCAGGCTGGTTATCCCGCCTGCAGCAGCAGCTTGCAGCTCGCTTTTTAGTGTTGCTTTGTATTCATCGCCAGGCTCCCGTAATCTGGCCGACAAGTCCACCAAGCCTGGCGCGACAACCATCCCAGTTGCATCAATAGTCTGGTTGGCGGTAAATCCTGCTGGTGCTTGACCGATGCCAACGATCTGCCCAGCTGCAATGTATAAATCCTGGTGTGTGTCCAGTTTGTTCTTTGGGTCTATCAGGCGACCATTTTTTATATGAATTTTCATGCGTTATGCCCACCTGCTAAAAGCGCCATTACTGCCATGCGGATCGCGATACCGTAAGTGACTTGTGGCAGGATGACCGATTGTGCGCCATCAGCGACACGTGAATCAATCTCTACGCCTCGATTCATCGGCCCGGGGTGCATCACAATCGCATCTGGTTTTGCCAAGGCAAGTTTCTCCGGGGTAAGTCCATAGGTTTTAAAATATTCTTGCGCACTTGGCAGTAAGGCTCCGCTCATGCGCTCGTTTTGCAGGCGCAACATCATGACCACATCCACGTCCTTCAAGCCGGCCTGCATGTCATGGAACACTTGTACGCCAAGCTTGTGTACGTCCGCAGGCAACAAAGTATTGGGCGCGACCACGCGCACTTCCGGCACTCCTAGCGTCGTCAGAGCATGTATCTCGCTACGAGCTACCCGAGAATGCAATACATCGCCGACAATCGCGACACGCAAATTATGCATGTCGGGTTTATAGCGGCGTATGGTAAAGACATCCAGCAGGCCTTGTGTCGGGTGGGCATGACGGCCATCCCCGGCGTTGATGACGCTGATATGGTCTGGCACGTGTTGGGCAATGAAGTGCGCTGCACCGCTTTGATTGTGACGTACAACGAACATGTCGGAATGCATCGCAATCAGGTTGTTCACTGTATCCAGAATGGTTTCGCCTTTGGATTGGGATGAGGTGCTTACGTTCAGGTTGAGCACGTCCGCAGATAGGCGTTTTGCTGCGATCTCGAATGTAGTCCGGGTACGGGTGCTGTTTTCGAAAAACAGGTTACATACAGTTTTTCCGCGCAGGAGAGGGACTTTCTTGACCTCCCGTTCATTGACGCCGATAAAAGTCTCTGCAGTATCCAATATCTGCAGCAATGTGGCTTTCGGCAGCCCTTCGATGGTCAGCAGGTGCTTGAGTTTCTTATGCTGATCGAGTTGTGGGTTATACATGTGTCTGGTTTCCCTTGAGTAAACTTACGATGCCAGCAGTTTCAATTGTAATTTTCCTTGCGTGTTTTGGCTGAGCTCCAGCGCTTGTGTCGCAGCAAGCGGAATGTCTGCACCGATGATATCCGGTTTGATGGGCAATTCAGCACCGCCCCGGTTGATGAGTACCGCCAGTTCGATTTTTGCAGGTCGGCCATAATCGAATAACTCGTTCATCGCAGCGCGTGTAGTGCGGCCAGTATAGAAAATGTCATCAATCAGAATAATATGTTTACCATCCACCTCGAAACCGATATCTGCCGGTCTAGGTTGATTCTTCAGGCCGCGCTGTGCATAATCATCGCGGTACATTGCCGCGTCCAGTGTGCCGGTTTCCGGCTTTTTATCAAGGGCATGCAATATACGCTGCATCAGCCATACCCCGCCACTGTGGATGCCGACCAGCGCCGTGTTTGCGGTGATGCGTGGCGCGATTTGCGCGGTGATATCTGCCAGTAGTTCTTCCAGGTCAGGTAGCTGCATTTTGTGAAGTCGTTTGTTGGTCAAAATAAGATTGTAATATGGTCTGGGCTGCGCATGCGTCTATCAAGCCTTTTTGCGCGCGTCCGTGAATGCCTGTCTCGGACAGCCGCTGAGAAGCTTCAGCTGAGCTGAGGCGTTCGTCTATCATCGTGACTGGCAGACGAAACCTTCCCTCGAGACGCTGGGCAAATTTTTTTGCTAATAGCGTCAATGTGTGTGGTTGCCCATCAAGATACATTGGCAAGCCGACCACCAGTAAGCTGGGACGCCATTCTGCAAGCAGTTTTTCTATCGCTGCGAATTTCTCATCGTTTTTTTCAGCTTCGATTGTTTGGAGCGGATGGGCCAGTTTAAGCATGGTCTCGCCCATCGCAACGCCAATGCGCTTCTCGCCAAAATCAAATGCCAGTACCGTGCCTTGGATGCCGGGATAGGTTCTTGCATCAATTGGCAAATGGCTTTGGGACATAAAGTGCGTTGCCATCAAGCATGCCCCGCGGTTTCTGACAGGTTGGCAAGGTTAAGACCCATTCTGGACATCACCCAGTCAAACTTTTGTGAATGGGGTACGTCAAAAATCAGTTGCTGAGCAGTGGCAATGTCTGGACTAGCCCAGTTTAACCATGTGTTTCTGCTGATCTCGTCTTCAATCTGACCGGATGTCCAGCCTGCGTAGCCCAAGGCTACCAACAGTTTTTCGGGTGGATTCTGATTGGAGATGGACTCGAGGATGTCTTTCGAAGTGGTCAGGCTGATACCGGGATTGATTTCAATCGTCGAGTTGAAATCGCCATGCGGGGTATGCAGCACAAAACCACGTTCGCGTTGCACGGGGCCTCCATACATCACCGGCTGCTCTGCCAGTTCCGGCAAATGAATCTCGAGAGCAATCTCTCCGAATAACTTGCCAATGTCCATGTCTATCGGACGATTCAATACAATCCCTAAGGCACCATCATGGTTATGCGCGCAAATGTAAGAGACTGTCCTGGAAAAATGCGGGTCAGTCATGCCAGGCATGGCGATAAGGAACTGACCTGTAAGATTAACGTTTTCCAATGGCGTTATATTAGCATAAGTGGTTATATATCATCAACTTATGGTTGGCGCTCAAGGCAGTCTGGCGTCAAGTATCCAGTCACTTCCAGGCCAAAGCCTTCCATGCTGGGCATTTTGCGTGGCGTAGCCATCAAGCGCATTTTCCCAACACCTAAGTCAATCAGTATTTGTGAGCCAATCCCATAGTTACGCAACTCTTGTGGATATCGTATCGCTTCATCTGCATGCTGCACGCGGTGAATCAGGTCTGTGCCAGATTCGCTTGTATGCAGCATCAGCATCACTCCTGTGTCTGCGCCAGCGATGGCTTGTATGGCTGGTAATGCGTTCCAGCTGTGTGTACGGCTTCCACTATCCAGCAAATCCAATATCGATAAAGGTTCGTGTACCCGCACTAGGGTTTCCTGTTCGCCTTGCGGAGAGCCTTTGATCAATGCCAGATGCGTATCTTTGGCGATTTTGTCCTGATATACGATCAAGCGCATTTCGCCATAAGGGGTCTGTATGGTGCGCTCAGCTGCCCGCTTGATCAGCTTTTCGTTTTCGTTTCGGTAGCGGATCAAGTCGGCGATTGTGCCAATTTTCAGGTGGTGCTCGCGGGCGAATTCCAATAAGTCCGGCAGACGAGCCATTTCGCCATCATCTTTCAATATCTCGCAGATCACAGCAGCGGGTTCCAGCCCGGCAAGGCTGGCCAAGTCGCAGCCTGCCTCCGTGTGTCCGGCCCGCACCAGCACGCCGCCATCTTGTGCAGCGAGCGGGAATACATGCCCGGGGCTGACGATGCTTTTGGCATCAGCGTTTTTTGCAATGGCTGCCTGAATCGTGGTGGCTCGGTCCGCAGCCGAGATGCCGGTCGTGACACCACTGGCAGCCTCGATGGATACCGTGAAGTTTGTCCCTAGGCGCGTACCGTTTTGCTGCACCATGGGCGGTAGCTTGAGCTGTTTGCAATGCGCCTCGGTGAGGGTCAGGCAAATTAGTCCCCGACCAAACTTGGCCATAAAGTTGATGTGATTGGCGTTGGCAAATTCCGCAGCCAACACCAGGTCGCCTTCATTCTCGCGGTCCTCGTCATCTACCAGCACGACCATCTTGCCTGCCTTGATGTCGGCAATGATTTCGGTTACTGGACTAATCATCGTTTTGGTCATCAGACAGGCTCCTTGGCCCATTCAGTCATGCGTTCGACATAGCGGGCGATCAGGTCTATCTCCAGATTGACTGAAGCGCCAGCTTTCAAGCCGGCGAGTGTAGTGTTTTCCAAGGTGTGGGGAATCAGGTTGATACTGAAGATATCGTTCTGGATAGCGTTGACTGTCAAACTGACGCCATCCACACAGATCGAACCTTTGACGGCAATATATTTGGATAAGGCGTGTGGGGCTTTGATCGTCAATTGCCAGCTATCGCCCAAAGACGTGAATGCAGTTACCTGTCCGACCCCGTCCACGTGGCCGCTGACTAGGTGTCCGCCCAAATGGTCAGATAATCGCAGCGCTTTTTCCAGATTAACTGCCAGTCCTAGGCTAAATCCGCTCGTGACGGCCATGGTGGCCTGGGAAACATGCACGGTAAAGTGGCTGGAAGTGATCTTTGTGGCTGTCAGGCAAATCCCATTGACGGCGATGCTGTCACCTACTGCAATATCAGCCAAGCCTAACTGCGCGGCTGCGATTTGCAGTTCAATGTCGCCGTCCTTGGGGGTTAACGTCTCTATATGACCTACTGATTGAATGATTCCGGTAAACATAACGTGATTTTAACAGCACGGAACAAAATTTCCCTAAAAATTCCAACAAGGTGTATTTGGTTTTTCGACCTTAATGTTTGGCATGGATATTGCGAAATAGGGGTCAAGTAGTGCATTTAATAGAAGGTGATCTTATGTTGAACAGTGTCATGGAAAAAATTCATTCCGTATTTACGGTACAGCCAACTGAAGTGCCAACAGGCTGGTCGGATACGATTTCCGGCATGGATGAAATGAGTGTATTGAAGGATGTCACCGGGCACTTGCAAGGGATACAAATAGTGCATGCATCTCAAGCCATAAAGACTATAGAAGTGATACTTTCACTCGATAGAAAAATGGTCGGACACACCAAAAAAGCAACACATAACTACATGATTTCATTGAGTATTAGCAGAAGCATGCAAGGAAAGATACAGGCGGTCGTGTACGAGTATTACCGGCAGTTGTATATCGCCTACACCAAGTTCCTGGATGTCTATCAGTTCCAGAACAAAATACAAATCGATCTGGAGAAGATGAACCTGATTTTGGCACGTCATCTCAACGTGACTTTCCAGATGATGAAATGGCGTTATTTTGATGATCAGCCCGCACCTCCCGGAGCCTGGCTATGTGTTCACAATATCATCAAATATGCCGAAAATCTGGCAATCATGAACACCAATCTTTTCCTGTACGATTTCCAGGACAAGGAAACCTCTATCGCCTCAATCCTGGAACAGGGATTGATGATGGACACCTTGCAGGCAGGTAACCTTAACCGTGTACAGATGCAGCTGACCGAACGTATTTTACGTACTTGGGCAAGCAACCCGATATTTGTAACCAAGTACAAGCAGGATAGATATCATTTCAGTATCAATCTGGGCGAAGACAAAGGGACGCAACGTATCCGCACAGTCGAAAAATTCGCGGATTACCGATTCTGGAAAACCACTCGTTTGACAGACTTGATAGAAGCATACCTGTGTGCGGTGAATACCCAGAAACCTTTACACCAGTTCGGACTGGAAGGCGTTGCGCCTGTGGCTGTGCTGGTCAAGTTGTTCAAAAAGCTGCGCGTGGAATGGTGCACGGAAGGTTATGAGCGTCAGCGCAGGAAAGAGAAACGGACAAAAGCCGGGACATTGATCAATGTAAGCTACGGTCTGGATGATATCTGTTCACGGTTGAGCAAGATACAGGCACGTTCTTCCCAGTCCAGTCAAGGGCAAAGAGACAGTTTCACTTTTGAGCAAAAAATCGCAATGCAGCGTCGTAACCGTTATGCGAACGGGCTTTCGGTCAACCCCTTAGGAAACGAGAACTGGTGGATGGTGGATGAAAGCCCGAGCGGGTTTGCCGTGGATCTGGGCAGGAACGTGAGCGACTGGGTCACGACGGGCAGATTGATTGGCTATACAAAAGATGATGACAAGGACACGCTCTATATCGCCGAGATCAGAAGTGTCAGAAGGCTGCCCAATGGTACCTATCGTGCTGGTATGGAGATCATCGCACGCCATGGATTGTCTGTTACCGTGTCTAGTATGCAAAAAGATGAAGCATTAGAAGATCTGGATGGCTATTTTATAAACAATGTCGAGGCGAGCTTTCAACGCGAGGTGAGTTTCCCAAGCCTCTATCTCGGCGCGACGGAAGACTCTCGTCATAAGACTTCACTGATCCTGCCGCGCAAACGCTATCAGCGCGGTGCTCAGTATCGCGTGAAGATGAACGAGGATGAGAGAATCCTCGTGGCTGGACGACCCTTGCTGACACATCATGACTGGGTGCAGGTGGAGGTAGCTGCTTAAGTTGTCGGTTAGGTAGTCCCTGTCTAATTTTGTTTGGTCGCGAAGTCTTATGCTGTTAAGATTCCGCGTATGCTGTTTTCAAATAAAAATCTGTCTTTTGAGCTATTGGTAGGCTTACGCTACACCCGCACCAAGCGCAAGAACCATTTCATCTCCTTCATTTCTGTCAGCAGCATGATCTGTATGGCCATCGGTGTTTGGGCGCTGATCGTTATCCTGTCTGTCATGAACGGTTTCCATGAGGAATTGCAGAATCGCACGGTCAGTGTCGCTTCACATCTCGAGATTACCGGGTTCAATGGCCGTTTGAGCGATTGGAGCGTGCTTGCCGAAAAGTTGAAATCCGAGCCCAAGGTGGTGGCCAGCGCGCCTTACATCACCGCCCAGGCTATGCTGAGTTACGATCAGGCAGTCCAAGGGGCGGTGGTACGCGGCATCCTGCCAGCCGAAGAATCCAAAGTGGCCAGCCTGGCCAACCATATGAAGGTTGGCAAACTGGATAATCTGAAAGCGGGTGAATTTAATGTGGTGCTGGGTGACGACATGGCCTATGCACTGGGCGTGAATGTCGGGGAGAAAGTCGTGCTGATGGCGCCGCAGGGCCAGTTCACGCCGGCAGGCGTCGTTCCCCGGCTCAAGCAGTTCACCGTGGTTGGGCTGTTCCATGTTGGCATGTGGGAATACGATGCGGGCATGGCGCTGATCCATCTAGACGACGCTGCAAAACTGTACCGCATGGGGAGTAACGTTTCCGGCCTTCGCCTGAGACTGCCGGATCTGTTCGATGCGCCGGTGGTTGCAGAAGACCTGTCAAGAAAATACAACCAGTCCGGTGCACTCTATATCAGCGACTGGACACAGCAGCATGCCAATTTCTTCAAGGCGCTCAAGATGGAAAAGACCGTGATGTTCATCATCACCTCCATCATCGTATTGGTTGCAGCATTCAGTATCTTGTCCTCGCTTGTCATGGCGGTTACGGACAAGCGTGCCGATATCGCCATCATGCGCACCTTTGGGGCCTCGCCGCGCAGCATCATGAAGATATTTGTCGTGCAGGGTGCCCTGATCGGGGTGATGGGGGTCGCGGTCGGCTTGACGCTGGGGATACTCACAGCCGTCAATGTCCCGTATATCGTGCCGTGGATAGAGCACACTTTCAATGTCCAGTTTTTGGCCAAAGACGTTTATTTCATCAGTGACATCCCATCCAAACTGATGTGGTCAGATGTCAGCACCATCGTCATCGTGGCTTTGGTCATGAGCGTGCTGGCAACACTCTACCCGAGCTATAAGGCCAGCAAGATCAACCCTGCAGAGGCGCTTAGGTATGAGTAACATCATCAATTGCCAAAACCTGAGTAAAACCTACACCGGCTTGGATGTCACGGTACTCAATGGCATCGATTTTACCGTCGACGCCGGGCAGCAGGTCGCCATCGTCGGCGCTTCAGGCTCCGGCAAGAGCACGTTGCTGCATTTGCTAGGCGGTCTGGATGCGCCAACTACCGGCGATGTCAGCATCATGGGACAATCCCTGAACCGATTGAGCGAAACGCAAAAAGGTGTGCTGCGTAACCAGAATCTGGGTTTCGTTTACCAGTTCCATCACCTGCTGCCGGAATTCACTGCGCTGGAAAATGTCGCCATGCCTTTGCTGATTCGCCGTGTCAATCGTGCCGAGGCGGAAGATGCCGCACAACAGATGCTGGCCAAAGTCGGCTTGGCACAGCGCATGCAGCATATGCCGGGTGAGCTTTCCGGCGGCGAACGTCAACGTGCCGCGCTGGCAAGGGCATTGGTTACCAAACCTGCCTGCCTGCTGGCGGATGAGCCGACCGGTAATCTGGACCGTGTGACGGCCAACCATGTGTTCGATCTGCTGCTGCAAATGAATGCAGAGCTAGGCACTGCGTTGGTGGTGGTGACGCATGATCTGACCTTGGCCGCCAAAATGCAGCGCCAATACCGCCTGGAAGACGGCAAACTCTCCCCAATATAAATCCGTAATAGACCCGCATTTCGTATCTGCGGGTTGCCTGTTTTTTCATTGTGGCAATCGTTGCCCTGGAAGCCGCATCCCGCTTGGCTTGCAGGGCGGGGGTTTTGATAATGAACGCGTGCGCGAGAGTTTAAAATTTAATTGAAGCTGACCCCTTTAGTGCTAGTGAGCGTGATGTGCGCGGCAGGATTAGCAGCTTTAATCTGTAAGTAGTAGTCGGCAGCATCCTTGAGTTGTTGGCCTAGCTCACCAAATGCCAAAGGGAAATTTCCATAGGTAAAATCGGCAAATTTATCTTCAAAATTAGTACCGGCAAAGGAAATGACGATTTCGGAGCCTTTGACGAAGGAGATGGCCTCGAAGCCGGAAGCCGGATTTTGCACATATGAATCTGGTACAGAAACCTTGTTCCATCCTTCGGGGATTGTGAATCGGTTCACCTTGCTGCGATTAGAAATATAAGAGGCACCAGCCATTAAAGCTAAATCGATTGTATCGTTCATTTGTTATCGCCTTTATTAAGTTTTTTATCTCGACTATCCATCATTCTCTTACCTATAGAGTCTCCCGGACCGACCCATGCGCCTTTGTAATAAACCAACTCTGGGCAACCACTGTCTCCCCCATCTTTAATCGGCTCCCGCAGAATGGTTTTGTACTCTTTATGTATCAAAGTGCTATTGAAACTTTTAATAGTAGCTGCAGATATCAAGTTGCTATCCGCTTTAGCTGCTACGGTATCTGCTGAGTTAACAATCAGATTCGGCGTTGTCAATTGCGCAGGCAGCTCTTGTAAGGTGATGCGTTGCCAAGCATTGCCGTCGTATTTAAAGACGATGTAAGGCGGATTTGGCCTACCCCATTTGTTGTAAGATAAACAACCTAGAGCATTAGTCACAAGATATGGGGTGTTATCAACTACATCGAGCAACAATGGGCGGAAATTTGAGTTGCCAATATCTTCTGTTTTCTTATTTTCCCAAAGAACAGTTTGGTGACTATTGGGGGGAGTAAAAGCCAGAGACTCGTAAATGGCATTAGGCATTTGCCCTGGTTCCCTTCTACCCCCGCGCTTGAATGTGTGCTTGACAATCATCGTCTGGCCATCATGCAATGCTACTTCTTCTTTCCAATTGGTGCTTGTATCACCGTATTTTGATACTCCTGCACATGCTGAAATAGTAAATGTGAGTAAAAGAACAATAAATGGGGTCAGACTCGATTTAATTGGATGTTGTGCCATGTTCTTTTTACTTTGTTTTGTCGCAATGTGAGATTCAACTTATTATTTGTTTTTAGATTGTTTGCAGTGATACCATCATAGCGGATAAATGGAACAAATAGAATGCTGCTGGTGATGGCAAGCATAAGTAATAAAAACAAATTGTTAATGGCGGGTGATGATTCTATTTGCATCAGGTTTTGTGTTGGGCGCATGGTGCCTGCAGCAGCAGGCCAATTTGCCTGGCCTGCAGGCCGCATGGATATTGGCTCCTGGCTTATTCATCTTCTTCAAGGTTTGGCAATCTAAAACCGTTTGGCTTAAGAGCATCAGCTTGTTCTTTCTGGCCGTGATGCTGGGTTTTGGCTGGGCAGCGATGCTGGCAAAAATTCGCTTGAGTGATGAGTTGCCTGCCGAGTGGCAGCAAAAAAGCATCGTGCTGCAAGGCGTGGTTGCCACATTGCCGGAGCTCAGCGAGCGGGGCGAGCGCTTCCGCTTTGATGTAGAGCAGGTGCTGACAGCGGGTGCGCGTGTACCCAAGCATATTTCCCTAAGCTGGTATGAGGATGCGGAAATGCCGCTGCATGCCAGATTCCACGCGGGTGAGCGCTGGCAGTTTGCGGTGCGGCTGAAGCGCCCGCACGGCACTTATAATCCGCATGGCTTCGATTTTGAGGCGTGGGCGTTGGCGGAAAATATCCGCGCGATCGGCAGCATCCAGGCAAAAAGCGGCTACAAGAAGTTGCAGGAGTTTGTCTGGCGGCCGGGTTACGTTATCGAGGCGTTGCGGGAGCAGGTTGGAAATCGCATCAGCCGGGCATTAGTGGATAAACCCTACGCCGGTGTGATTCGCGCACTGGTGATTGGTGAAGATAACGCTATTTCTGCCAAAGACTGGCAAATCTACACACGGACGGGTACCAACCACCTCATGAGTATATCCGGCTTGCATATTACCATGCTGGCCGGGCTGGCGTTCGCGTTCGTGGCTTTCACTTGGCGAAGGTTCCCAAAGCTGGTGATGCGCCTGCCCACGCGCAAGGCTGCGATGATGGCAGGCTTGCTGGTGGCCTTGTTGTATGCGGCGCTGGCTGGTTGGTCAGTACCCACGCAACGCACGATTTACATGCTGGCGACTTTTGCGCTGGCTTTACTGTTTGGCCGGAATGTAACCTCAATTGGTGCGCTGTCATTGGCGTTACTGGTGACGGTAGTGCTGGATCCGTGGGCAGTGATCGCGCCAGGGTTCTGGTTGTCGTTCTCCGCTGTGGCTTTGCTGGTATATGTTTCTGCTGCAAGGTTAAAGTCACCACATTGGCTGCATGAGGCCGTGCGCAGTCAATGGGCGGTTACCATTGGCCTGTTGCCTTTATTGGTTGCCATGTTCGGACAGGCGTCCATTGTTTCGCCCATTGCCAACGCATTCGCCATTCCCGTCATTAGCTTGCTGGTCGTTCCTTTTTCCATTCTAGGGGCAATATTGCCAATTGATGCCTTGCTGCAATTGGCACATGGGATTTTAGCTTTATGCATGCAGGCGCTGGCCTGGTTGTCTGCACTACCGATGGCTACCTGGCAACAGGCCGCCGCCCCTGTTTGGGCGATTCTGCTAGCGGTGGTGGGTGTTGTGTGGTTGTTGTTGCCATACGGATTTCCGCAGCGTTGGCTTGGGTTGCTGTTATTGTTGCCGATGCTGCTTGTCCCGTCGCCGCAGCCCAAGCCAGGTGAATTGCTCGTCGCAGTGCTGGATGTCGGTCAGGGCTTGTCTGTACTGGTGCAAACTGCGCAACACACTATGCTGTACGATACTGGGCCGCGCTTTAATACACAAAGTGACGCCGGTATGCGCATGGTGGTGCCATATTTGCGCGGGCATGGCATTACCCAATTGGATGGGCTGGTGCTGAGCCACAACGACATGGACCATATTGGTGGTGCGGATGCTGTGCTGGCGCAGGTTCCATCAAAGTGGCTGCTGGGTTCGTTCGATTATGTATCGCAAAGCCAGTTGCCGAAGCAAGTCCACTGTACTGCGGGGCAGCACTGGCAATGGGATGGCGTAGAATTTGATGTGCTTTCACCTACTCTGCAAAGTTATCAGGATGCCGAGCTATCGGACAATAACCGTAGTTGCGTGATTAAGGTCAGCAGTATGCAAGGCAGTATTTTGCTTGCCGGTGATATCGAAAAAGAAGCTGAGATGGCATTGTTGGAAGGCAATCAGGGTGCGCTTCATAGCGATGTGCTGATTGTGCCGCACCATGGCAGCAGAACATCTTCTACGCAAGATTTTGTCCAAACCGTTTCCCCCAGGCAGGCAGTGATGACTGTCGGATACCTCAATCGGTTTAAACACCCCAAGCAGCAGGTGGTATCACGATACCAAGAGGCCGGTGCAAGCATCTATCGCAGTGATAATCACGGCGCGCTGGAGTTCTGTTTTTGTAAAGGGGTGGCTTTGCAGCCCAAGGCATGGCGTGAAACAAGGCCACGGTATTGGCAGGATAAAAATTTATAGGCCGGAACTTGCCGAAATGGCCGTGAATGCGATAAAGTAACGCGGATATTGATATTAAGGAGCCACGCTGTGTGGGAGATTATTTTAGCTGCCGGTTGGCCGATTTGGCCGCTGATTCTAGCATCTGTCATTGCTCTGGCCATTATCGGTGAGCGTTTCTGGACATTGCGTTCTGAGTTCATCGTTCCACAGAGCCTGTTGCCGGAAGTGCAGAAATGGTTGGGTCAGGGCGGCGTTACCAAGGAAACCCTGAGTAAACTTGAACAGCACTCTCCGCTCGGTCAGGTGTTCGCCAGTGCTTTGGCCAATGCCAAGAATTCCCGCGAAGTGACCAAAGAGGCGATTGAAGAAACAGGCCGTGCGGTTGCGCATAACCTGGAAAGATATCTGCCTACATTGGGCACGATTGCGACTGTCGCGCCATTGCTTGGCTTGCTGGGTACAGTGATCGGGATGGTGGAGCTGTTTGGTTCGTTCACCAATACTGGCCACGATGTAGCACAGTTCGCACGCGGTATCTCGGTTGCGCTGTACAACACAGCGGCGGGGATTATCGTGGCTGTCCCATCCATGATCG
>JAKOWL010000052.1 GCA_029781535.1 Pseudomonadota bacterium | reverse complement strand
AGATCCAAACGATGTCCAAAAAGTGCCAGTACAAGCTCAGTAGGCTTAGTTTCCGTTTCATTGGCACGGTCAGCCCGCGCCTTGATACAAATAGCATAGTGACCACCATCCATAACAAGCCAATAATTATGTGTAGTCCGTGTGTCCCAACAAGTATGAAGAATGATGACATAAAGGCATTGCTGCTTGCGGTGTGACCTTCGTGAATCAGCTGGGCAAATTCAGTGAGCTCCATGCTCAAAAACGCGAGACCAAGCAGGAATGTAATACCGAACCATGCGAGTACCTGCCTTTTGTTGCCGGCGCGTGCGGCAAGCATGCCAAGTCCGCACGTAAAACTACTGGTTAGCAGCACAAATGTTTCCATCAAAGCCAGCGGTAGGCTGAATAGATCGCGGCCAGAAAGTTCACCGGCCGTACTGTCATGCAGCACAGCGTAGACAGCAAAGAGCACAGCAAACATCAGCAAGTCGGTCATCAGGTAGACCCAAAAACCAAACAGCGCGCGGTCATTCACCGCTTCTTCATGGTTTATGTTTTTCATGGTTACCTCGTGCGCCATTTTCGATTCCTTACTACATCAAGCGCCCAAACTAGCACGTACTTTACGAAGTCTTGCAAGCCCATTTCTGTATCGGTAGTTGAACCGCTGGCCTCTTGGCGAGCCAAAGCCTTTTTCGCCCGAGCTTGCTCCATTTTTTTAACTTGCTCGGCAGTGAGGACGTACTCAGTATCTTCTTTAAATGTTCGGATAATGACGCACAGCACAATGCCGATTGCCGCTGCAATAATCAGCCAAATAATGTGCCAAACAAATCCAAACCCAAACAGAAAAGCAAACCCGGCTATATATATGCCAGTGGCAATGTTTCTTGGCATATGAATATCTTCATAAACTGGCTTCGACAAACCCTGCTTCTTCATTTCTAAAAATGCATCACGTGTTGTTACCTGCGGAATAGAGATGAAATTATAGGACGGTGCCGGTGAGGCGACCGACCACTCCAGCGAGCGTCCATCCCAAGGATCGCCGGTAGCATCAGCCAGTTGTCTACGCTGAATGAAGCTAGCCGTTATTTGCACAATCTGCAGGCCAATGCCAATCATGATGAGAACTCCCCCACAAAGTGCCACGATAAAGAACGGTCGCCAACTCATAGTATTGTAGTGATCAAGCCGCCTGGTGGCGCCCATAATTCCGAGTATGTACAACGGGCCAAAGGCCATCCAGAACCCCACCAGCCAGCACCAAAAGGCGTAGCGGCCAATGCGTTCGTTCAGCCTGAATCCAGT
>JAKOWL010000047.1 GCA_029781535.1 Pseudomonadota bacterium | reverse complement strand
CAATGCGGCCTCCCATTTTCTGCACCGCCTGACGGGTAACCTGGAGTAAAGCGGCCAAACTTTCCTGTGTCAGATGGGCTTGCGTGCGCAGTTTCACTAATGTTTTTGCATACTGCATTTTTCTGCCTCCCCCTTAGAGAATGCAATAGGTTTTGTCAAACTTATTGTATAGGAGCCAGCATGTGAAATAAACCGCCTGGCAAGGATCAAATGGTGCAACGAACAGTTGCTTTTTAGGGGGAGAGCAACCACTTTTTTTTTCACGCTTGGTTATAATTTCACCGTCCAGAAGCCTTCTGCCAAGCTAGACACAGCCACCAGCGTGCCTTTTTAGGAACGCCTTGCTTTGCGGACGGCCAGCAGGTTTCCGCCAAACAGCAGTGCAATAAAGCCTGCCAAGGCCAGAATCTCCGGCCAAATCTGTTCCAGGCCGCGGCCATAGACCATCACTGCCTTCAGTGCGGCGCCGCCGTAATACAGCGGCAGGCAATACGAAACCGCATTGAGGTGATAGGGCAGCATATCTACCGGCATCAGCCCCGAAAAGAAGATTTGCGGGATAATGAGCATTGGAATGAACTGCATCACCTGAAATTCTGATTTGGATAGAACCGAGACAAATACGCCCATCAATACGGCGACCATGGCAATTTGCAGCATCACAAGCAGCGCCAGCCACCAACTGCCCACGAATAATGTCCCAAGCCCAAATTTGGCATAGGCAATTAAAAGCACGCTCTGGATGATGGCGAAAAAGCCAAACCCTACTGTATAGCCCAGCACCACCGAAACGCTGCGTACGGGGGTTCGCATCAACCGCTCCAGTGTGCCGCAGGTGCGCTCGCGTACAAAGGAGATGCCGGCGAAGATGAAAATCAGGAAAAATGCCAGCACGCATAACAGAAAATAGGCCAGCGAATCAAACGTGCTTTCATCGGTGCTGCCATGCAGCAATTCCAACTGAATTTCCAGTGCGGAAGCTGGCTTGGGCATGGCTTTTTGAAGCACGTCCTGCACAAGCGTCATCTTTGCAGCGATCATCTCAGGCATGATTAAAAGCACCGTTTTTTCCGAGAGGGTAATGACCGCATCGGCGTGTCCATCCTCCGCATATTGGGCTGCGTCGGACCCTTGGGGCAGTAGAGAAAAAGCAATTTTCTCATTGCGCTGTAGACTCTCTGATAACATTTGGGCAATGGCAGGCGGGAATGCCGCTTGATCCAGCACGACAGTGGGCTTATAATCGCTTTTCCCGAGCAAGAAATAAATCAACGTCATCAAAAGAATGGGTGCCAGAACGATAATGGCGATGGACCGCCTGTCCCTTATGATTTGCCGGAGTATGCGCCTTGCAACCACTAACATTTCAGACACCCTCCTTTGCCATAAAAAATAGTTCTTCCAAGGTTCCGCTTCTGGTTTGAGCAAGCAAATTCTCGGTTTGATCATCGTACAAGATTTTTCCGCCATAAATCAGCGCACAACGCGGGCATTTGAGGGCTTCGTCCATCACATGGGTGGAGATGACCAGGCAATGATTTTGCTGTTTCAAGCGCATAAACATCTCCCAAATGGTTTTGCGCAACACCGGATCAATCCCAACGGTCGGTTCATCCAGCAGCAGAAAATGAGGTTGGTGGATTAGTGCTATGGCCAGTGAAAGACGCTTGCGCATGCCGCCGGAGTATGCCTCCACCAGTTTATCCCCATCCTGTGCCAGATCCAATAATTCAAGCAGTTCATTGCAACGCGATTTCATGTGTTTTCCGCGTAGCCCATACAATCCGCCGTAAAACGCTAAATTTTCACGGCCGGTAATATCGGTATACAACGCTTCT
>JAKOWL010000046.1 GCA_029781535.1 Pseudomonadota bacterium | reverse complement strand
TAGAAGATTTGAAAGGCCTTAACCAGCGCAGTCCCTGGGCGGCATTTTTGATGTTAATCACGATGTTTAGTATGGCAGGCGTACCCCCTACAATTGGTTTTTATGCAAAATTAAGTGTGTTGCAGGCAGCATGGCAGGCGGGATTTACATGGGCTGTGGTGTTGGCTGTATTAATGGCAGTGATTGGGGCGTTCTATTATTTGCGTATAGTAAAGTTGATGTATTTTGATGCGCCAACAGATAATCATCCAATTACTTCTTCAATGGAAATGAAAACATTGCTAACGCTGAATGTTTATGGGTTGTTGCTGATAGGCTTGATGCCACAGACATTAATGGCGATTTGCGCGTTGGCTATTTCTTCGAGTTTGCAATAAATAGATGATTGTAGGAAAGTAATAAGGCGACTTATATCTCAAGATACGAGGTTCAAAATTAAATTCTTTGGATTGAAGTCAGCAAAAAGGCCAAGCTAAATTTAGCTTGGCCTTTTTGCTGGATAAAAGTAATTTTATTTCTTAATAGAACATTCTGCCATCACCTAAAAGATGTGCGTGACAATCTGAACTTTTATTTAAGCAATTATCAACAAACGTTTTGATAATTTTCTCATCCCATCCACTCGCCCAATCTGCGTTTGCTGAATACCCTGGCGGAAGCGTGGCTGGGTAATTGTCACTGGCTAGCCTCCAATGGTCTGTCCTGTGTGCAGAGGTAATCTTGTAATCCAAACCTAGGGTAATTTGTGGCATTCCAATTGGGTGTGTCGCGGGGCAACTGTGTGTTACTTTATCGGCAGACGCCATGTGGCTTTTATGGTCAGGCGAGTCAAGGTTTTTACCATCCCAGCATTGTGGGAATGCGATGAGCATTTGCATGGTTTCATTTAACTTGCATGCTGGGATTGTCTTAGACCAGCCCTGACCATACCCTGCAGTGCTGATGCATGTGAACATGGCGCTGGACTCAGCAGCGCTGGTGGCTTTAGGGTTGCCTGTAATCATCCTAAGTCCCTTGGGTGGCGGTGTAATATTGCCGGGCAATAGAGCGCCTGTTTTATAATAGAAGATTGCAAATTCAGGAACTACAGGGGTGTTGTTAGAAGTGTCTATCATTGAGGGTACCGAATATTCACTTCGGTTCATGATGCCGCCATTGCATGTACTATTGCCCGTAGTAGACAAAGTTGCCATGTCGCTTTTGCTGGTAATGGATGTATTGCCAAAGAATGTATGATGGAAAGATGCCCCCGGTTGATTAGGGTAAACAATCGGATCGTCATTGCTCATGTGGCTTGGTTTGCATTGAACTCTAAATGCGCCATCCGGTGTGTTCGCTACAGGTAATTCTGTCGTAGGTTTTATACGGTAATCAGAATAGCCGATTGCTGGAGTGATGTTTTTACTAATATCCACAGCAGGCATCAAGCCTCTTTGGATAATATTGCTTGGGGCGGTGCTCGCCGGTGTTGGGGGAGGGGTCGTGTTCGAATTTGTTGCTGTGTTACTACTTCCACCAGTAGTAGTATTGCTTGCTGTCTTTAGCGTAGGGTTCGTGCTTGGGGTTGAAGCTGACTTTGCGGCACTTGATGCCGCTGGGGCTGCCTGTACTGTTTTTGTAGCACTTGGAGTTGTCATTTTTGTTTGAGCTGGCCTGAAGAGAGTGACACTTTTTCCAGCGGTATTGAAATTGGATATTGCTCCTAGAGAAGATTTAGTGGCCGCACTTGTTAAGGGTTTGGATTTTTGCGGCTGTGTTCCGGAGGCTGTCGCGCCAGTGCCTGAGGCACTTTTTGCGGTTGATGCATTGGAGCTTGCGCCCATTTTGGCAAAGCCCCCACGATTATTAGCCGAGGAACCGTTTGTGCTGCCATTGCCAATAAAGGCGTCCGCTCTTAAATTTCCATTTCCGGATGTGTTTGAATTGGCATTCTTGACTGGAGCCTGGCTACGTTGTTTGTCTTGTAACGCATTGACCATTTCCGCATGCGTGGCTTTGGTGTATGTTGTATTAGGCGGGGCATCCGAATATTGAATAACGCCCTTATCGTCGCGCCATTTGTAGATTTCTGCTTGGGACGCTGTTGTCAAACATAAACCAACTGTTGCCAGAACAGTTGCGGATTTTAATGTACCTAGGTTGGGTTTTGACATATTCACATACCTGCAAATGTTGAAAAGTTTGGCAATGCTACTTGAAGATTGTTTCGTAAGTCAATGAAAGAAAAAAAGATATTCTATTGCCGTTATTTTAAATAATAATTGGTTATAAGTATTTTTTGATTTGGGCAAAAAAAAAGCTCACAATTGCCAATATCAATAAACATTTTGGTCAATGGGTAAGGAGTAGCATGCGTCTGGATGATCAACAAGAAAGTACTAATGTAGAGGATCGTCGTGGCAGCGGTTACTCTGTAGGTGGGCGTGGCATTGGGATTGGAACGATAGTCTTGGCTCTAGTCGCAATGTATTTCGGGGTCGATCCACGTATGGTTTTGAATATCGGCCAGGACATGAGTCAGCAGAATGCCCCACAGGAAAGCAGACCAATCCCCCAGAATGATGAAATGGCTAAGTTTGTAGCCAAGGTGCTGGGTAGTACGGAAGAAACTTGGGGCAAGATTTTCCAAGATTCAGGTCACGAGTATCCCGCGCCCAAGCTGGTGCTTTTTACTGGAAGCACTCCAACAGCCTGTGGTGCTGGCCAAGCGGCAATGGGGCCTTTCTATTGCCCCGGTGATCAGCGCGTATATATTGATTTGGATTTCTATAGCGAAATGAAAAATCGTTTCCACGCGCCTGGTGACTTTGCGCAAGCATATGTGATTGCGCACGAAGTCGGGCATCATATCCAGAACTTGATGGGGACGTCAGATAAGGTCCAACAAGCACGCCAGACATCGCGTAGTGAGGCAGAAAGCAATCAATATTCGGTGCGGTTGGAATTGCAAGCCGATTGTTATGCCGGTGTTTGGGCAAATCATGCTGATGGGGCTAATCGCATTTTGGAGCCAGGGGATGTGGAAGAGGCGATGACTGCCGCATCGGCAATCGGAGACGACACACTGCAGAAGCAGGCGCAAGGTTATGCTGTTCCTGATAGCTTTACACATGGCACATCAAAACAGCGGGTGCGTTGGTTCAATCAGGGATTGACGACAGGCGATATACGTAAATGTGACACCTTTAATGATCCTGCGGTGTAAGTATGCCGCTGGATTTAACGGAGCATCTCATATCTTCTGAAACAATTGCGTCAGGCGGTATGCTGACAGTCAAGCGAGATCAGGTACGTCTGCCCAATGGGCATACCAGCCAGCGTGAATATGTCCTGCATCCGGGCGCAGTGGTGGTGGTGCCTGTCATGGAAAATGGCAATTTATTGTTAGAGAAACAATTTCGATATCCTTTGCGTCAGGTTTTTATCGAGCTGCCTGCAGGCAAGATTGATACCGGTGAAGATATTCTGGAGACGGGCAAGCGCGAGTTGTTGGAAGAGACGGGTTATCGTGCAAAGCATTGGGTCAAGCTCGGTGCGATTCATCCATGTATTGGATATTCCAATGAGGTCATATATGCCTATCTTGCGCATGGCTTAAATGCCGGAGCGCATCAGAGAGATGAAGATGAAGCTTTAGAAGTGTTCGAGCTAAGCATGCAAGAGATGCTGGCAAAAATCGATGCTGGCGAAATTACAGACGCAAAAACCATTTCTGCATTATTTTTAGCAGAAAGATATATGAAAAACAATTCGCTTTAAAAGATTTGCATGCAAATAAAAACGGAAAAAAAGCTCTTTGTAACAAAACTGCATGGCATGATTCTTTTGATGGTTTTAAGCGTTTCTGTAAACGCTTTTGCTGAAGAGAAGCTAGCTTATTCTACTTGGGTGCATGAGTTTAAACAGGAAGCATTAGAGGCCGGAATTTCTAAGCGCACCGTAAATGCAACTTTTAAAGACGCCAAATTATTACCTCTTGTTGTGCAGATGGACCGTGCGCAGCCGGAGTTTATTTCTCCATTCCTGGATTATTTAGCAAAACGTGTTACCCCGGAGAAGATCGAACAAGGCCGCAATATGTTGCAACGCTATGCCGGATTATTGTCGGATACTGAGGCAAAGTTTGGTGTTCCAGCTAATATATTGGTGGCATTTTGGGGGATGGAGACAAACTATGGTACCAATCAGGGGAATTTTGGGTTGCCTTCCAGTTTGATGACGCTCGCCTATGATGGCCGACGGGCATCGTTTTTCCGTGAGCAACTGATAGATGTGATGAGAATCGTAGAAGCTGGACACATGCCTCTACAGGCTATGCGCGGATCATGGGCAGGGGCGTTGGGGCATATGCAATTTATGCCATCTACGATGCTGCAGTATGGTGTTGATGCAGACGGTGATGGGAAAGTGGATTTGAAGAGCTCCATGCCTGATGTTTTTGCCTCGGCAGCCAACTACTTGCGTAATGTAGGTTGGAAGCAGAATGAGCCAATCATGCTGGAAGTGAGGCTTCCAGAACAGTTCGATTATGTGTCTGCACAGTTGGCGCTCAAAAAAAGCACAACTGAATGGAAAACGTTGGGTGTGACGGCAATCGACGGTAGCGATTTGCCAGAATCCGAGCGAGCGGCCATTTTGCTTCCGCAAGGCTGGCGCGGCCCTGCTCTGATGGTGTTCCCCAATTTTGAAGTGGTGATGGATTGGAATCGTTCTGTCAATTATGCGCTATCTGTCGTACATCTTGCAGCCAATCTTGTATCGGATACCGTCCTGAAAGGTGGTGCGGAGGCGGAGGCGGGTGCTTTGAGCTTTAATCAGTTGTGGGCGTTGCAACTCAAGCTTAATGCGCTTGGATATGATTGTGGTGCCCCAGACGGGTTCCCCGGCTTGAAAACACAATCAGCCATCAGGCAATATCAAGCCAGCCAGCGCTTGCCTGAAGATGGTTATGCCAGTCCAAGCTTATTTGAGCGCTTACTATCAGATTAAACGGTTATCGCGGCGTCTAAACCAGCCGGTCAGACTAATTCTCTGACGATTTGCAGGTAGTACCTCATGATAAAAGTCACCCGAAAGAAATGTGACTAGCGTACCGCCTAGGGGTGGGATGTCCATGGTGCTCCCGTCAGCGAGATATAGACGCAATTGCCCACCAAAATCATTTAGCCAGCCATCATTTAGATAAAGCACACAGCTGACTTGTCTTGTCGAATTCTCGCCTTGGTTGAACTGATCGAGATGTCGAGCGTAACCTGTGCCAGGCGGATAGATTGCAAAGTGAGCTTCAAGCTCATGCAGATTGAGAAATAGCTGACGATTCAACTCTTGCTTGAAAACCTGCATTTTGTCCAGGTATGCCTGGACGCATGAGACAGGGCTGTCTTTACCTAACCACATGATGCTATCTCCGCGAATTCTGCTTTCCATAAGCAAGTCGGCTTGTTGGCCTGTTGTGGCGGGTTTTAGTTTTCCTTGTAGTTGTTGCCTTTGAGCATATTCTGCGAGGGCTGTAATCGTGTCTGATGGTAAGAAATTGTTGTAGATAGCATAGCCTTGTTCAGCAAGAGCTTGTGTGATGATA
>JAKOWL010000042.1 GCA_029781535.1 Pseudomonadota bacterium | reverse complement strand
CGCGAGGTGCATGAGGAGACGGGGCTGAAGGCATTGCAATACGATATGCAAGACTGGCATGCCAGCAATGTGTATGAGATTTATCCGCACTGGCGCTATCGCTATGCGCCGGGAGTGACGGAGAACCGTGAGCACCTGTTCGGGCTATGTGTGCCGCGGGATGTACAGATAAGGCTGGCGCCGGATGAGCATGTGCGTTATGAGTGGGTGGACTGGCGCGAGGCAGCCAAGCGCGTGTTCAGCTGGACGAATGTGGATGCGCTGAAAAGACTTGGTGAACGACATCAGTTAACGTTGTAAAATAACCATTCTATTCATTGTGTGCTGAACTATCATGCAAGTATCCCCCATCAAATTCGAAAAATACCAAGGCGCGGAAGATGCCGAATGCCAGCGCCGTATCATTGCTGCGCGCAACAAGCTGGGTAAACGCCTCGCCATCCTTGGCCATCATTACCAGCATGAGAGCGTATATCGCCATGCGGATTTCACGGGAGACTCTCTCAAGCTCTCTAAATACGGAGATAGCCTGGAGGCAGAATATATCGTGTTTCTTGGTGTGCACTTCATGGCTGAAGTGGCGGATATCCTGAGCCGTCCAGACCAGACCGTGATTCTGCCGGACATGGCTGCCGGCTGCAGCATGGCGGACATGGCGAATCTGGCCAAGGTGGAGCGTAGCTATCGCGAACTCAATAAAGTGCTTAATTTCGATGAGACCATCACACCCATCACTTACGTCAATTCTGCGGCCGATTTGAAAGCTTTCTGTGGTGAACATGGTGGTATCGTCTGCACCAGCACCAACGCACCCAAGATTCTGGAATGGGGCTTTTCTCAACGCGAAAAAGTGTTGTTCTTCCCAGATCAGCATCTGGGGCGCTGGAGCGGCCATAAAATGGGCATCCCGCTGGAGCAGATGCCTGTGTGGGATCCGGATCAGCCGCTGGGCGGTTTGACCGAAGAGCAGATCAGAAACGCCAAGATCCTATTGTGGAAAGGGCATTGTTCTGTGCACCAGATGTTCCGTCCACAGAATATCGAGGATTTCCGCAAGCAGCATCCCGATGGCAAGGTGATCTGCCACCCAGAATGTGCGTATGAGGTCTGCGTCAATTCTGATTATGTCGGTTCGACCGAGTATATCCTCAAGACCGTGACGGAAGCTGAACCTAACACCAAATGGCTGGTGGGCACAGAGTTGAATCTGGTGACGCGCCTGGCCGAGCAGATGAAACCGCAAGGTAAACTGGTGCAGTTCATGAGCCATATCGTGTGCGAATGTTCCACCATGGCACGTATCGACCCGCAACACCTGGCATGGTGCCTGGAGAACCTGGCGGAAGGCAACGTGGTGAACCAGATCAAAGTGCCCAAACATGAGGCGGAATTGGCCAAGCTCAGCTTGGACCGCATGCTGTCGGTATCTTAATTTTTCATTATGCAACATGATGCCCTGCAAGCCTTATCACATGCGTCTTTCAGGGCACCGTTTTCTGCAATGAACGCGCGCGAGGCCTGAATTGACCGAAAAATCCTGTCCGCTCTGCCAGCCAACCCCACATCAGACGCTGTGGCAGGATGGTTTTTGCCGCGTCGTGTTGCTCCATGACGCGGATTATCCTGCTTACTGTCGGGTGGAACTGATTGCCCACATCAAGGAAATGACCGACCTGGTGCCGCCAGAGCGGGCCCATATGATGAAAGTGGTGTTTGCGGTGGAAACGGCGTTGAGAGAGTTGATTCAGCCCGACAAGATCAATCTGGCCAGTCTGGGCAACAAGACGCCGCATCTGCACTGGCATGTGATTCCGCGATTTGATAACGACAGGCACTTTCCCAACAGCCATTGGGGTGTTGCCGAGCGGGCGGGGGAACCTCGCAAGCTTAGTGAATCGGAGTTGGTGCAGCTGCAAGACAAGGTCAAGCTCTACGCAGAGCGTGCGCTGGCAGTAACCTAAACAACCAGCCGTTCCACCACCTTGCCGTTCTGCAGGTGGCTTTCGATGATCTCATCCAAGTCTTCGTTATCCACGAAGGTGTACCACACCGCTTGTGGATAAACCACCATCACCGGGCCTTCTCCACATCGGTCCAGGCAACCGGCACGGTTGATGCGCACTTTTCCTTCACCCGCCAGGCCTAATTTCTTCACTTTGGCCTTCATGTATTCGAACGCCTTTTCCGCACCCTTATCCGCGCAGCATGCCTCACCGTTGTCGCGCTGGTTCAGGCAAAAGAATACGTGATATTGGAAATGGGATTGCATGTTAATTAGCGCCTTCCGTGGCTAGTGCGTCTTCCTGGGTGAATGTCCAGGTACGGGTAATGCCGAGGATATCGGTGTTCTTCTTCATCTCTTCCGAGAATGGCGCGAAAGGCGCGCAAAGGTGGACGATGTTCTTGGCGGCCTCGTCCAGGATCTTAGACCCGGAACTCTTGTCGATGGTAATGTTTTCTACCGAGCCATCCGAACGAATCTCCACGGTCATGCGGAGTGAGCCATAGATTTTCTGTTCACGTGCGGCCTGCGGGTAATTCAGGTTGCCGATACGCTCTACTTTCTGGCGCCAGGCTTCGAGATACATCGCATCGCTGGCCTCTTTGGCGTGTGCGCCTAACCAGCGCCTTTTGGGGCGTTTCTGGTACTCATCCTGCTGCTTGGCGATTTGTGCTTCAAGCCGGTCAATCTCAACGCTGGCCGCCAGCAGGTCGGCGCGGTTAAGTGATTTCACCACGGCTTGCTGGTCGCCTTTTTCCGGCTCGGCGGCAGCCGCATTCTGGGTTGGATTGGAATCAACTTTTTTGGCTGCCTTGATTTGCGTCATTAATTCCTGCGCCTGTTTTTCCAGCGCATCCAGTTTTTTCTGTTCCCGAGCCTCTTGCGCCTGCAATTTGGCTGCTTTGGCGGCACTTTGTGCCTGTGCGGTCGGCTTGAGTTTGACTTCGGTCGTTTTTTGGATCGGGGCAGGCAATGCGGTTTTCATTTGCCGGTTCTTGTCTGTGTTGCCACCGCGATCCAGGTTTGCCTGCGCCAATACGTCGGCTTTATCCGGAGCTTCCTTGGTTTTGGCGTTCACCAGCACGACATCGAGGCTGGGCAGTTTGTTGATGGCTTTTTTGATTTCCGGCTGGAACTTGATGCTGAGGATGGTAGCGTGCACCAGCACGGAAAGCCAGATGGCGATACTGATAGCGCTTAGCTTGGTTAGCCACGCTAACATGCCAGATATTGGCGATGGTAAATTTGCGCTTGTGCCTGTTGCTGCCAAATGTTTATCTCTTCAGGTTATCCAGAATCTTTTGGTGAACGCCACCAAAACCACCATTGCTCATGACCAGGATATGGTCACCCGTTTTTGCTGTTTTGACAATGGCCTGCACCATTTTTTCCAGGTCATCATACGTTTGTGCTTTGCTCTGCAGGGGTTTCAGCGCGTCAGCAGCATCCCAGCCCAGGTTGTTGGCGTAGCAGAATACGGCATCCGCATCACGCAGGCTGTCTGGTAGCGCGGCTTTCATCACGCCCAGCTTCATGGTGTTGCTGCGTGGCTCCAGCACAGCCAGGATATGTGCATTACCGACTTTTTGGCGCAAGCCTGCGATAGTGGTTTCAATCGCGGTGGGGTGGTGTGCGAAGTCATCATAGACCGTGATGCCGTTCACTTCGCCGCGTACTTCCATGCGGCGTTTCACATTCTTGAACTCCCCCAGCGCCTCGACAGCGATGCAGGGTGCGACGCCGACATGACGTGCGGCGGCAATGACAGCCAATGCATTCATGCGGTTATGTTCACCGAGCAAGTCCCAAAACACACGGCCTTGGCGTTCGTTATCCAGCCATACTTCAAAGCTGCCGTCAGGCGCTACATCCTGTACGTGCCAGCCTGCGGTATCCCCAAAAGACTCTACAGGTGTCCAACAGCCTTTTGCGATCACGCGTTGCAGGCTTTCCTGTGTGTTGGCGACCACCAGGCCTTGTTGCGGGACAGTTCTGACCAAGTGGTGAAATTGTTTTTCAATCGCAGCCAAATCTTCGAAGATATCGGCGTGGTCGAATTCCAGATTGTTCAGGATGGCTGTGCGCGGACGATAGTGCACGAACTTGGAACGTTTGTCGAAAAAGGCGGTGTCGTATTCATCCGCCTCAATCACAAAGAAAGGGGATTTGGATTTGGTATCCTGTTTCGGCGTTAGCGGCAGGCGCGCAGAGACACCAAAATTTTCCGGGACGCCGCCTATCAGGAAGCCCGGTGCCAATCCTGCATATTCCAATATCCAGGCCAGCATGGAGCTGGTTGTCGTCTTGCCGTGCGTGCCAGCTACCGCCAGCACCCATTTACCTTGCAGCACATTCTCTGCCAGCCATTGCGGGCCGGAAATATACGGCAAGCCTTGATTCAGGATCTCTTCCATCAAGGGGTTGCCACGTGCAACGACGTTGCCAATGACGTAAATATCCGGATTCAATTTCGTCTGGTCTGGCGAGAAACCCTCGATCAGTTCGATTCCCTGGGCTTCCAGCTGCGTGCTCATTGGCGGGTAGACATTGGCGTCACAGCCTGTGACGCGGTGACCGCCTTGTTTGGCCAGCACTGCGATGACACCCATGAATGTGCCGCAGATGCCTAAGATATGAATATGCATGGTTGTATTTCAGTTACGTGTTTTTAATAAATTTGAGTGCAAGCCTAGCATAAAAAAAGTCTGTCAAAAAACTAAAGTTTGCACTCTTGTTACCGTTAACAGCATTGTATGGCGATGCAACTGCCGCATATGGAGATAACGGGTCGTGTGAGCCCGATATGATAAGCCAAAGTTGGCTTGAAAATCAGTTCGTGAGTCAAAAACTATTAGGTAGAAAGCTATGAATCAACCAGTCATTCCAAACACCGTGCCAAATTCTGCGGAAATCTTTCTTGGGCGTCAGCCAATTCTGGATGGCAAACGCCAGACAATCGCGTATGAGCT
This sequence comes from Pseudomonadota bacterium, assembly GCA_029781535.1. Taxonomy (GTDB): domain Bacteria; phylum Pseudomonadota; class Gammaproteobacteria; order Burkholderiales; family Methylophilaceae; genus Methylophilus. Next base: position 9,961 of record JAKOWL010000042.1, on the reverse strand, counting down.
TCTGTATCGTTCAAAAGATGATGCATCAGAAGCCGAGATTGAGGATGATTTGTCAGCGACTTCTGCCGTGATTGTAAATACGGTAAGCCAGTTTGGTCTGGAGCGGGTGATTGGCAAAAGGGATGGCTTCATCAATGTCTCCGCCAGTTTCCTGATGTCGCAAACGGTGGAATTGCTGCCGCCGGAGCGCTTCGTGCTGGAGATTCTGGAAGACGTACCTGTGAATGCGCAGATTTTGCTGCGTTGTCAGGATTTGAAGGATAAAGGCTTCAGATTCGCACTGGACGGTTTCTGTTGTCGTGCGGAACATGACCCTATTCTGCCGTTGATTGATTTCGTCAAGATTGACTTGAGTGTGACCCCTGTAGAACAGGTACCATCTATCATTGCCTTTATTCGCAAGGTTTCCAAAGCCAAGGTGATTGCCGAAAAGGTGGAGGAAGAGTCCGTATTCATGCAATGCAAGGAATTTGGATGCGATGCATTCCAAGGTTTTTTCTTTGCCAAGCCTGCAGTACTGAAAGGTAAAAAACCGCAGCCGCACCAGATGAGTTTGATGCGTATCATGGGCATGTTGCTGGGTGATGCCGATTTGCATGAGCTTGAGCCACCGTTCAAAAACAATCCTAGTTTGACAATCGGGCTGTTGCGCCTGGTCAATTCCGTGGGCGTCAGCGGTGGTCGGCAAAAGATAGAATCCATTCGTCAGGCGATGGTCGTACTCGGCCAGAAACAACTCTTGCGCTGGGTGCAGTTATTGCTCTACGCAACACCTGATGGACAAGTGGATAATCCGCTGCTGCTGCAAGTAGCCAGCCGCGCAAGGTTGATGGAGCTGCTGGCTAAGAAAATCGAGACCTACCAGCCCAACTTCAGCGATCAGGCCTTCATGGTGGGCATGCTCTCATTGGCTGACGTGGTCATGCAATGTTCGCTGGAAGAGGTGTTCCAGGAAATCGGCCTGTCAGAAGAACTGCAACAGGCTATCCTTGAGCACGAAGGCACCTTTGGCCAGTTGCTGCATTTGGCCAAAGTAGTGGAGGCTGGCGATTTTGATGCCGCAGAACAGGAAATATCCAAACTGGGAATCAGTTCGGATGACTTGCTGGAAATTCAGCTGGAGACCATGAGCTGGTCAAATGATCTGGGCAAGGAAGCCTAACCCAGATTAGGTGCGAGCCAACGTTGCAGATATTCGACCGGCAGGTTGCGGCGTTTTGCCATGTCTTCCAGTTGGTCCTGGCCGATTTTGTCCACGCTAAAATATTTTGCTGCAGGATGCGCGAGGTAGAAGCCAGAAACGGCCGCCGCTGGCTGCATGGCGAAACTGTCGGTCAGGCTCATGCTAATTTCATTCGCCTGTAATAGATTGAACATGTCCGGTTTTACAGTGTGGTCCGGGCAGGCGGGGTAGCCTGGTGCCGGACGGATGCCGCGGTATTGTTCTTTGATTAAGGCATCGTTATCTAACTGCTCGTTAGCAACATAACCCCATAGATCAGTGCGTACGCGCTGATGCATGTATTCTGCGAAAGCTTCGGCCAATCGGTCTGCCAGTGATTTGAACATGATCGCACTATAATCATCATGCGCTGACTCGAATTGCTGCAGGCGTTGCTCCATTCCCAACCCTGCAGTGACTGCAAAGATACCGATGTAGTCATCGGTGCCTTTGGGTGCAATAAAATCGGCCAGGCATTGATTGGGTCGCGCGATGCCATCGACGACAGGTTTCTGTGTCTGTTGCCTTAAACCATGCCAGGTAAAGGCAATCTGGTTGCGGCTCTCGTCGGTATAAATCTCGATGTCATCATCATTGACGCTATTCGCGGGCAGCAGCGCGATCACCCCATTGGCTGTCAGCCAGCGTCCCTCGATGATCTTTTTCAGCATCGCTTGTGCTTCGAGGAATACCTTGCCGGCGGCTTCGCCAACCACCGGATCCTTGAGGATGGCGGGGTAAGAGCCAGCCAAGTCCCAGGTCTGGAAGAATGGACCCCAGTCGATGTATTGTGCGATCAAGCTCAAATCAATGTTCTTGAACTCTCTGCGGCCAATGAACTTGGGTTTTACCGGCGCATTCTCCCCGGAGAAGTCGAGCTTGGGTTTGTTGGCGCGTGCTTCATTTAGCGGCAGTAACGGGATACCTTTCTTATTGGCATGCTGTGCACGGGTTTTTTCGTAGTCTGCCTGGATTTCCGCCAGATAAGCGCCACGCGTTTCCGGTGTGAGCAAGTTCTGCATAATCGAAACAGAGCGTGAGGCATCGGGCACATAAATCACCGGACCTTCATAATTCGGTGCGATTTTCACAGCGGTGTGCGCGCGTGAGGTGGTCGCTCCGCCAATCAGCAAAGGCGTTTTTAGGTTGCTGAAATGCGAATCACGCTGCATTTCCTTGGCAATGTACGCCATTTCCTCCAAGGAGGGCGTGATCAAGCCGGACAAGCCGATGATGTCTGCACCTTCTCTCTTCGCTGTTTCCAGAATCTCGGCAGCAGGAACCATGACCCCCATGTTCACTACTTCGAAATTATTGCATTGCAATACGACAGATACGATGTTTTTGCCGATATCATGCACATCACCTTTGACAGTCGCGATGACGATCTTGCCTTTAGGTTTGGCTTTGAATCCAGTGCGCGCCTCTTCCTCGGCTTTTTCCTGTTCGATGAACGGAATCAGGTGAGCAACGGCCGATTTCATGACGCGCGCAGATTTCACCACCTGCGGTAGGAACATCTTGCCTTGCCCGAACAGATCACCAACCACGTTCATGCCATCCATCAAAGGACCTTCGATTACATGGATAGGGCGTCCGCCTTTCGCCATGACGAGCAGGCGCGCCTCTTCGGTATCCTCGGTGATATATTCTGTGATGCCATGTACCAAGGCATATTCCAGCCGTTTCCCCACCGGGGCGGGATTCTCGGCTGTGCCTCGCCATTCGAGTGTCGCGGCCTGTTTTTTGCCGCCGGCCACCAAAGTGCCGGCAAACTCGATCATGCGCTCAGTCGCATCCGGCCGGCGATTCAGCACCACATCTTCAACTCGCTCTTTCAACTTTGGTTCCAGGTCGTCGTAAACGCCGATCATGCCCGCATTGACGATACCCATCGTCATACCGGCCTTGATGGCGTGGTAGAGGAAGACGGTGTGGATCGCCTCGCGCGCTGGTTCGTTGCCGCGGAAACTGAAGCTGACATTGGAGACGCCGCCGGAAATCTTGGCATGCGGCAGATTCTGTTTGATCCAGCGCGTTGCCTCGATAAAGTCCACAGCGTAGTTGTTATGTTCTTCGATACCTGTTGCTATAGCGAAAATGTTCGGGTCGAAGATGATATCTTCCGGTGGGAAATCCATCCCTACCAATAAATCGTAAGCACGTTTGCAGATCTCTATTTTTCGGGCATACGTGTCCGCTTGGCCTTTCTCGTCGAAAGCCATGACAATGACCGCAGCACCATAACGGCGGCATAATTTGGCCTGCCGCAGGAATTCCGTTTCGCCTTCTTTCATGGAGATGGAGTTGACGATGGATTTTCCCTGTACGCATTTCAGGCCAGCCTCGATCACATTCCATTTGGAAGAATCCAGCATGATAGGCACGCGAGCGATATCTGGTTCCGATGCGATCAGATTCAAGAAGTGAGTCATCGCTTTCACCGCATCCAGCATGCCTTCGTCCATGTTGATGTCTATGACCTGCGCGCCATTCTCTACCTGCTGACGGGCGACGCTCAGCGCTTCTTCGTATTGCTCGTTGATGATCATGCGTGCAAACGCTTTGGAGCCGGTCACATTGGTGCGCTCGCCGACGTTTACGAACAGGGATTCGTCGTTGATGATGAATGGCTCTAACCCGGAAAGCCGAGTTGCAATAGGTATTTCGGGAATCTTTCTTGGCGTAATATTTTTGATTTGTTCGTAAATCGCCTGGATATGCGGCGGCGTAGTGCCACAGCAGCCCCCTACCACATTCACAAATCCGCTTTCTGCAAACTCTTTTACCAGGCTGGAGGTGATGTCCGGTGTTTCGTCAAAGCCGGTATCACTCATAGGGTTGGGCAGGCCGGCATTGGGATAGATGCAGACAAAAGTATCCGCAATCTTGGAGATCTCTTCCACGTAAGGGCGCATCAATGTGGCGCCTAATGCACAGTTGAGCCCGATAGTGAGTGGTTTGGCATGCCGTACCGAATGCCAGAAGGCTGTAACGGTTTGCCCGGACAAGATACGGCCAGAGGCGTCCGTGACTGTGCCGGAAATCATGATGGGTAAACGCTTGCCGGTTTCTTCAAAAAAGGTGTCAATGGCAAAGAGTGCAGCCTTGCAATTGAGGGTGTCGAAAATGGTCTCTACCAGCAGAATATCCACACCGCCCTCGACCAATGCGCGTGTCTGTTCCAGGTATGCGGTAACCAACTCGTCGAATGTGACATTTCGCGCTGCTGGGTTGTTGACGTCCGGGGAGATGCTGGCGGTCTTGGGTGTGGGGCCCAAGGCGCCTGCGGCAAAACGTGGTTTCTCGATGGTGCTGTATTTTGCGCAGGCAGCTTTGGCAAGTTTGGCAGCTTCCACATTCATCTCGTATACCAGATGCGCCATGTGGTAATCATCTTGCGCCACAGAGGTTGCGCCAAACGTGTTGGTTTCAATGATGTCTGCACCCGCAGCCAGATATTGCTCGTGGATTTCCTGAATGACTTGCGGCTGAGTCAGACTTAAAAGCTCGTTATTGCCTTTTACAAATAGCTGGCGTGTTCCGGCGGGGCCTTGAAAATCCTTGAAGCGTTCACCGCGATAATCGGCTTCAGTTAGTTTGTAGCGCTGGATCATGGTGCCCATCGCGCCATCTAGTACCAGGATGCGTTGTTGCATCAAGTCACGCAAGAGCACTTCGGTGGCAGATGGGGGCAGTGTGTACATAAAACGCTATGGCTAAGGTTAAAGTTTATATTTTACCATGCGTATCATCAATTACAGGCTATCTATACGCCTATACTGGATGGCTTCAGCGATATGCGCGGGTTGAATATCCGGCGAACCGGCCAGGTCGGTGATAGTGCGTGCGACTTTCAGGATGCGGTGATATGCGCGTGCGGACAGGTTTAGTCGGGAGATGGCAGTTTTCAGCATGTTCATACCGGCCTGATCAGGCTGACAAAACGTTTCTATCTCCTGGGTGCCCAATGCGTAGTTTGGTTTGTCCTGGCGCTGCAGCTGAATTTTTCGCGCTTTCTCGACACGCGCCAGGATGATGTGGCTAGGTTCGCCATTCGCCGAATCCGTGAGTTCGGTTTCTTTTAATGCTGGCACCTCGATATGTAAATCGATTCGGTCCAGGAGTGGCCCGGAGATTTTTGCCTTATAGCGTGCTACCTGGTCGGGTGTGCAGCGGCATTTGTTGTTGAAATGCCCAAGGTAACCGCATGGGCATGGGTTCATTGCGGCTATTAGTTGAAACTTTGCCGGAAAATCCGCCTGCCGTGCAGCCCGGCTAATCGTGATATGCCCAGATTCCAACGGCTCTCGCAGAACTTCCAGTACCTTCCGGTCGAACTCTGGTAGTTCATCCAGAAACAACACGCCATGATGTGCAAGAGAGATCTCGCCTGGCCGTGGGATCCCGCCACCGCCTACTAATGCCACACCGGAGGCGGTGTGGTGCGGTGCGCGGTATGGACGGCGTTTCCAGTCCTTCGGGTTGAACCCGTTGTTCAGGGATTGTATTGCGGCACTTTCCAAGGCTTCCTGTTCAGTCATCTCAGGCAAGATTCCCGCGAAACGTTGCGCCAGCATGCTCTTGCCAGTACCAGGCGGGCCAGACATCAGTACGCTATGGCCGCCTGCAGCGGCAATTTCCAAAGCACGCTTGGCTTGATTCTGGCCTTTGACATCCGAGAAGTCCGGGTATGTGACAAGATCGGTGCTTGCTGTGGATTTATGTTCCTTGAGCAAGGTATGACCGTTTAGATGTGCACATACTTCAAGTAACGAATTGGCTGGGTATATTAATACGCTTTTCACCAAGCCGGCTTCTTCCGCACTCAATTGGGGCAAAATAAAGGCGCGCCGTTTTTCCGCACTGTTTTGAGTCATTTGATAGGTCATTGCCAGTGCGCCCAGGATGGGGCGTAGCTCACCCGTCAAGGCTAACTCGCCGGCAATCTCGTATGCATTCAGTTTATCGGCAGGTATTTGGCCGCTGGCCGCCAGAATGCCCAATGCGATTGGTAAATCATAGCGCCCGCTTTCTTTAGGTAGGTCGGCGGGCGCAAGATTGACGGTGATGCGTCTGGCCGGGAATTCGAATTGCGATGTTTGGATGGCTGCCCGGACACGATCCTTACTTTCCTTTACCTCGGCTTCCGGCAAGCCTACGATGGTGAAGCTGGGCAGCCCGTTGGCCAAATGCACCTCTACCACTACTTCGGGAGCATTCATCCCATTCAGTGCACGGCTGTAGAGTACTGCAAGCCCCATTTTATTTTGTTTTTTCTTCCAGTTCGGCCAGTTTTCTTTCCAGGGAATCCAGCTTTTCCCGGGTTTTACGTAACACCTCGGTTTGAATATCAAACTCCTCGCGGGATACTAGCTCCATTTTGGTGAGTGCGCCCCGAATTAGTGCATGCAGATTTTTTTTTAGGTCTTCCGCTGGTGAATTTTCAATTATACCTTTGATTTTATTGGATAAATCATCTATTGCTTTGGTATTTATCATGGCTTGTCCTTGCGTTTTTGTGCCAGTTTAACAGGTTTTTTAAAGTGTGATTATTTTTTGAATAAACGATTTGTTTTTATAACTATTTGATTATAAATAAAAATTTAGTTGGCACAATCATTGCTGAGGGTTGAACGTATTTTTGAATACTTGATTTGTATTATTTTTATAACCTTTAAAGGGGAAAACGCAATGCGTAAATCACTTCTAGCGACGGCTCTTCTGAGCGTTTTTGCATTACCTGTTACATCTTTTGCGGATGAAGCTCCGGCACCAGCAGCTCCGGCAGAACCAGCATCGCCACATACTTTTTCATACAACGTTGGTTTATATAGCCAATATATTTTCCGTGGTCTGACGCAAACTGCGAATAAACCGGCGATACAAGGTGGTGTGGATTATTCACATGCCAGCGGCCTGTATGTTGGCACTTGGGCATCTAACATCAGCTGGCTGGAAGATAGCGGCAACTTCTCCAAATCCAGTCTTGAATGGGATATCTACGGTGGTTTCCGTAATGCTTTCGGTGATACCGGCATTGGTTATGACGTTGGTTTGCTGAACTATGTATATCCAGGCAAGAAAACCGGCCACAAAGGTGATGGCACCGGTTTTGGTAATGACAATGGCGGTTTTGTAGATCCTTATACATTGGAATTGTACGCTGCGCTTTCCTATAAATGGCTGCAAGCAAAAATATCCTACGGCATTACCGACATATTCGGTGTCAAAAACTCTGATGGCTCCTATTATGCCGAGTTGAATGCTAACTACCCAATCGGTGAGACTGGCCTTACTGTCGTCGCACACGTGGGTCGCCAAGAATATTCTGGGAAAGTAAGAAGCCTCGGTATCGACAATGACATTTATAGCTATACCGATTTCAAACTTGGTTTGACAAAAACCTGGTCCAACGGTGTAAATGTTGGCGGTTACTACACGACTACCAATACCTCTAAAACTGGTTATGGCAATGATTACTACAAAGTGAATAACATCGGTGACGACACATTCACAGTGTTTGTTCAAAAAACATTCTAGTCGTTAGGGTCTTTATTTCATTAGGAGAAACACATGAAATTTGTATCGGCAATTATCAAGCCGTTCAAGCTGGATGAGGTACGTGAATCACTCTCAAACATTGGTGTACAAGGGATCACTGTCACCGAAGTGAAAGGCTTTGGGCGTCAGAAAGGCCATACCGAGCTTTATCGCGGAGCGGAGTATGTGGTGGATTTTCTACCTAAGGTGAAATTGGAAGTCGCCATCAAGGACGACATGCTGGATCAGGTGGTGGATGCCATCGAGAAATCAGCAGCGACCGGAAAGATTGGCGACGGCAAGATTTTTGTCTTTAACCTTGAGCAAGTTTACCGGATTCGTACCGGTGAAACTGGCCCGGACGCACTATAAGGGGCGCTAACATGAAGAAACTTTTATCTGTTTTATCACTGGTGACATTGTTGGGTGTAAGTGCTCTGACTACGTCGACAATCAGTTATGCTGAAGATGCTGCTCCTGCAGCGACAGAAGCAGCTCCAACGGCTGATGCAGCGGCGCCAGCAACACCTGCAGCAGAAGCTGCTCCTGCTGAGGCTGCTCCTGCAGCTCCGGCTGCAACACCTGCACCGCCAGCTCCAAACAAAGGAGATACTGCCTGGATGCTCGTTGCAACGGCTCTGGTGACATTAATGACTATCCCTGGTTTGGCGTTGTTCTACGGTGGCTTGGTACGTCAGAAAAACATGCTGTCTGTACTGATGCAAACTTTCGTGATTTTCTCGTTGATGGGTGTGTTGTGGGCAGTCTATGGCTACAGCGTTGCATTTACTGGTGGCAGTCCATTCTTTGGCGGCTTGAGTAAAGCCTTCTTGAGCGGCATTACCCCGGATTCAGTCGGTGCAACTTTCAGCAAAGGTGTTTACATTCCAGAGTATACGTTTGTTGCGTTCCAGTTGACATTTGCGGCAATCACCCCAGCATTGATCATTGGTGCTTTTGCTGAGCGTATGAAGTTCTCTGCAGTATTGGCCTTCATGGTGTTATGGTTCACTTTTGCTTACCTGCCAATGGCACACATGGTTTGGTACTGGGATGGCCCAGACGCAATCACTGATGCAAAAGCATTGGAAACCGTAGTAGCGAACGCTGGCTGGTTGTGGGCTAAAGGTGCACTAGACTTCGCAGGCGGTACAGTTGTTCATATCAACGCTGGTGTAGCTGGTTTGGTTGCATGTGTCGTGTTGGGAAAACGTATCGGCTACGGTAAAGAAGCGATGACTCCACATAGCTTGACGCTGACGATGGTAGGTGCGGCTTTGCTGTGGGTGGGCTGGTTTGGTTTCAATGCCGGTTCTAACCTGGAGGCTAACGGTTATGCAGCACTGGCTTTCATCAACACGATGATTGCTACCGGCGCAGCAACCATATCCTGGATGTTTGTTGAGTGGTTCGGTAAATCCAAACCATCCATGCTGGGTGCGGCTTCTGGTGCTGTAGCTGGTTTGGTGGCGATTACCCCTGCATGTGGTTTTGTAGGTCCTATGGGTGCAATCATCATCGGCTTGCTGGTTTCACCAATCTGCTACTTCTTCGTGACGAAAGTGAAATACATGTTCGGTTACGATGATGCATTGGATGTGTTCGGTGTACACGCAGTGGGTGGTATCTTCGGTGCCCTGGCAACCGGTGTGTTCGTTAACCCAGCTTTGGGTGGCGCTGGTGTGGTGGATTATGTCGCTAACGGCGTAGCAGCTTACGACTTTGGCGCACAGATGACCGCTCAGATCTACGCAGTAGTGACCGCTATCGTAGTATCTGCAGTAGTTGCATTCATCTCACTCAAAGTGGTTGACTTGCTGATTGGCTTGCGTGTTTCTGAAGAATCCGAACGTGAAGGTTTGGATACGACAGAACATGGCGAGCGTGCGTATCACGCATAACAACAAAAGGTTTTTTGCTCAAACTCAACGGCCCGCGATGCGGGCCGTTTTTTTATGACAAAAACCAATAGGCCTGCAAGCGAGCATTCATGCACTTTGCAGGATATCTGTTTAAAGTCGTTAAAAATACTTGACATATATAACTAAATAACTAATCATGTAGACATATGAAGCAGGTAGATAATATTCCCGATGAATGGAGAGATATCTCCGATTTGTTTGTTGCGCTAGGTGATGAGCAGCGGCAGCGTATTTTGCTGGCTTTTGAAAAAGAGGAGCGTCTTAATATCATGCA
>JAKOWL010000038.1 GCA_029781535.1 Pseudomonadota bacterium | reverse complement strand
GCTTATACTCGGCCCTCTGGTCGGCAAGCCTAGTTTTCATTTCCTCGAACCAGTCAAAGGCGTGCAGGATATCTTTTTGTTCAAAGCCAGCCGCAGCCAGTTCTTGCTCTAATACTGAATTGTCTGGTGCAGCATGGTGTGAAAAATAATTCTCAAACATAAATACTAGCACTTCGAACATAATTTTCCCCAATCCTGCTCGTTATTATAGAAATAATGGTGTTTAGTATTGTTGTAATGGTTCATGTCATTCGCTGGTACAGGCCGCCGGCCAGTGCTGTCACTTTGCCTTCCAACTCCAGTATCATAAGCATGGAGGAAAGCGCTTGCGGCGTCAATCCTGTTTTGACCAGCAATACCTCAAAATGTATCGCGTCATAGCCCATACATTGCAGAATGCTACTACTTTCCATGTCAGTTTGCGATGTGATTGACTCATTTGGGTCAGACCCAAGCGGGCTATTCGAAACCAAAGTAGCAGAAAGGCTAGGAATTGATAACTCATCCAGAATATCCTGCACGTTCTCTACCAGTTTTGCGCCTTGTTTAATCAATTGATGGCAGCCTTTGGTCACTGGCGAGTGTATCGAACCCGGAATGGCAAATACCTCACGCCCTTGATCGCCTGCCAGCCTTGCAGTGATGAGCGAGCCGCTATCGATGTTCGCTTCTACAACCAGACATCCTAGACTCAGTCCGCTGATGATACGGTTACGCCTTGGGAAGTTTTGCGCTTTTGACGGTGTTCCTAGTGGGAATTCTGAGAGAATCAATCCGCGTTCTGCAATCTGGTGAGCGAGTTCACGATGCCGTGCGGGATATACGATATCCAGGCCTGTTCCAACGACAGCAATAGTAGCGCCGGTCGCTTTCAGCGCACCTCGGTGTGCTGCCGCATCGATACCCAATGCCATGCCGCTGACTACGCATAACCCGTGCCGGCATAAGTTCTCAGCAAAATCTTCCGCGTTCTTTTCACCTTGCGGGGTTGCGTGACGGCTACCGACTATGGCGATACAAGGACGGTTGAGCAAGTCGATGTTGCCTAGGGCGTATAGTATCGCAGGGGGAGAGCCGGTTTCCAGTAACTGCTTTGGATATGCATCATCAGCGAGTGTGATGAGGTGCGCATGTTCTTTTTTTAACCAATTTAACGCCTGGTTGACGGCATCCTGTCGTGCTCCTTGCTGAATGGCCAACGCCATTTCAGCATCGACAATCTCACGTAATTGGCTGATGGACGCATTCAATACATGTTCTGGTGAGCCAAACTTGACAAGGAGTTGGCAGATGCCGGCGTTACCTAACCCAGGGACTAAACTTAGCCGCAACCAATGTACAGCTTCGTTTGGATCACTAAGTGATTCGGCCATTACGGCGTTTGTACGGCATCCAAGGCATAAACGGCGTCGCTGGCATTCATGATCAGTCCATAAGATACCTTGTCAAAGGTTCTAAACACCATCAGCAACCCTACTCGCTCATTGGGGAGCTGGACTTGACCTGATTTTAACTCTACATTGGTGTCGGGACGGTCTTTTTCAAAATTCACGATTTTTTTGCCATCTGAACCGGTTTTGACATCAAAGTTAAGTTCTTTAAGCTTGGGTTTTTCGCTTACGACTTTATTACTGTCCGAATTTTTATAATCGGGGTCTTGAACGATGCGCCCCTTACGGCTAATTGCCAGCACGTGACCTTCTTCCAAGCCATCTTTTTTGCCGCGGTTGATGGATACCACTGTATTAGGGCCGCCTTCGGCTACGCCACCATAGATTCGGAGAATTCGGCCCTCGACCATATTGTCCGGCGCATGGGGCACAAAACTGCTTTTGAACTCGTCTGGTGCGACGACGAGGCGGTCGCGTGCAAAAATCTCTTCTTTGGCGCGCACTACATCAGCACTTGCTGGGGCGCCAAAACGTTTTATATTCAAATCTCCCAAGTAAACGGCCTCGGTACCCAATAACTCGCCGGTGTCGGGATCCACCAATTTCTCGCCGTTGCGGTAGACGCTCCAGTGAGTGGGGCTTCCTTCAGGGATATTGCTTGTATAAACGCGTGTGCCTGGGCTCAGTACCACACGATTATCTTGGCCAGAGATGATATGAGGGGCACGGTCTAATTCATCATTCTCAATCAGCAAAGGTTGGCTTAAGAATGGCGCAATGATATTAGGGGCAATCGAATAGATCTCCTGTTTTTCCAGTGGCTCTTCAACAGCGCCTGGTTGTAAAGTCACTGTTTCACGCAGCAACTTGAGTTCCGGATTCCCGTTGCTGGTGTCCAGCACGATGACATCGCCTGGGTAGATGCGATGTGGGTTTTTGATCTCTGCGCGGTTCATGCGCCAAACTTTTGGCCATTGCCATGGATCTTTAAGGAATCTGCCGGAGATGCCCCATAGTGTGTCACCTTTGACAACGGTGTAGCGATCTGGGTGGTTTTTTTGCAGTGCGATATCTTCTGCCGCAGCATTCAGGCTCAAGCACGCAAGGATAAGCAACGGTATAATACGAAAATTCATGTATTGACCTCGGTCAAAAGGGCGGAAAATCCGCGAAATTGCATTAAATCTATCATGTAATTTATTCAACAATCAAGCTTTTTTGAATTTTGACGCCTGTAAATAAAGGGCTTGTTGGCTTGAAACGACAATTTGAAAAATTTTATGTTTAACCCCATATCTATACTTATGGTGAATTATGGCACTGCTTAATATTCTTAATTACCCCGATCCACGACTGCATACCGTTGCGAAACCGGTTGCAGAAGTGAATGATGAAATCCGCCAGTTGGTCAAGGATATGGCGGAAACCATGTATGCTGCCCCGGGTATTGGTCTGGCTGCAACGCAGGTAGATAGACATATCCAGCTCATCATTATCGATCTGAGCAAAGAGAAAAACGCTTTGCGCGTGTTCATCAACCCCAAGATCATCGCCAAACATGGGGAGCAGATATATGAAGAAGGCTGCCTTTCTGTGCCCGGTGTCTACGAAGAGGTAACGCGTGCCGAAACTATCACGGTGGAAGCGCTGGATGAACATGGTAAAAAATTCAGGCTGGATGCCGATGGTCTGCTGGCAGTGTGTATCCAGCACGAGATGGACCATCTGCTGGGCAAGGTGTTCGTTGAATATCTGTCAACGCTTAAACGTAACCGTATCAGAACCAAGATGGTAAAACATCTGCGTGAAAAAGCCCGTGCGCTCTGAAAAAGAATAAAGTTTAATGTTTATGAAAATCATTTTTGCAGGAACCCCAGATTTTGCTGTGCCTGCTTTACAGGCCTTGTTGGACGCGGGTTTTGAAGTGGTGATGGTGCTCACGCAACCTGACAGGCCTGCAGGGCGCGGGATGAAGTTGCAGGCTAGCCCGGTCAAACAACTGGCACTACAGCATAATCTGCATGTATTTCAGCCGGAATCGCTCAAGCCTACGGAAGTGCAGGCTGAAATTGCTGCTGCAAAGGCTGATGTGCTTGTTGTCGCTGCCTACGGGCTGATTATCCCGACCTCTGTGCTTAACCTGTTCCCGCGCGGCTGTTATAATATTCATGGCTCACTGTTGCCGCGCTGGCGCGGCGCGGCGCCAATTCACCGCGCCATTTTGTCGGGCGATGCTGAAACCGGCGTGACCATCATGGAAGTAGTGCCAAAATTGGATGCGGGCGCGATGGTGAGTAAATACTCACTGCCAATCAAACCCACCGATACCACGCAAACTTTGCACGACATCATCGCCAAGGAGGGTGCGGCTTTGATGGTGCAGGCGATGCAAGATTTGCAGCAAAACTGTAGCTTGCCCGCCGAGCCTCAAGATGAGAGTCTGGTGACCTATGCGCATAAACTGGAAAAAAGTGAATGCCCGATAGACTGGGCGAAGAGCGCAGTAGAGATCTCACGCCAGATACGTGCATTCAATCCTTTTCCAGTGGCTACTACACAGTTCAAGGGTGAGACTTGCCGTATCTGGTTCGCGACGGACTTGAACGAAACGTCCAATGCGAAACCCGGCGAAATCATCGGGCTGGAAGCCAGTATCCATGCGGCTTGCGGACAAGGTGTCCTGGAAATACATGAACTGCAGATGCCGGGCGGAAAACGTCAAACCGCGATGCAATTTATTCAAGGGCAGCATGTCAAATTGGGTGACGTTTTTCAGTAGAAATGTGAAATGGCTTGATTTCTTGGGGTATTGACCACATATTATTGATGCAAGTTTTTTGGAGAGTTAAATGTTTGGAAATTGGATAAAAACCTTTGCTTTGATGGCAGCAATTACCGCGTTGTTCATGGTGGTTGGTGGGGCAATGGGTGGCCGGGGCGGCATGATGATGGCGCTGGCGCTGGCGGGGGCGATGAATTTTTATGCTTATTGGTTTTCCGATAAAGCCGTGCTCAAGATGTATGGCGCAGTAGAAATCAATCCAGAGAACAACTATGGCAACGGGCAGTTCCGCAAATATTACGACACGGTGAAAGAACTCGCCCAAAACGCAGAGCTGCCTATGCCTAAAGTCTATGTCATCAACGAAAGCCAGCCCAATGCGTTTGCTACTGGTCGCAATCCAGAACATGCCGCAGTTGCAGCTACGGTAGGCATCATGCAGATTCTGGATGATCGCCAACTGCGTGGTGTGATGGCGCATGAGCTGGCGCACGTCAAACATCGTGATACGCTTATTTCCACAATCTCGGCGACTGTGGCAGGCGCTATCTCTTCACTGGCGCAGTTTGGCATGATGTTCGGCGGCGGTCATCGCGATGGCGAGGACAGACCCAACCCGGTGATTGGTATGCTGATGATGTTTCTGGCGCCAATGGCTGCAGCGCTGATCCAGATGGCGATTTCTCGTGGTCGCGAGTTTGAGGCAGACCGCGCAGGGGCTGAAATCAGCAAAGACCCAAAGGCATTGGCTGGTGCATTGGAAAAGATTCATAACTATGCGCACCAGATTCCGAACATGACGGCCGAGGCACACCCGGAAACCGGGCAGATGATGATTATCAATCCGTTGTCAGGACAGGATCTGGCGGGTTTGTTCAGCACCCACCCGCAGACGGAAGAACGGATCAGAAGATTGATGGCGATGGCGGTTAACTATTAATATCAACTAAAATAGGGCTTTTAACGAAAAAGCTCTATCTTGCATATCTCTCAACTCATCGCGGCGCAAGCCGTAGCCGGTGTTCTCAATGGCCGGAATCTGTCACTGACTTTGCCGCAGGCGTTGGCGCAGTTTCCAAAAGCGACGCCTCAGCAGAAAGCGGTCGCGCAAGACTTGAGCTATAACGCCTTGCGTTTTTATGCCGAAGCACAGGCTTCTTTGAATGCGCTTGCCAGCAAACCTATTTCCGATGACACGGTTCGTTACTTGCTGATTGTGGCGCTGGTGCAATTGCGGCATGGTAACGATGACGATTTTACCGTGGTGAATCAGGCCGTGACGGCCGCAGGGCAATGCAAAAAGCCGTGGGCCAAAGGCTTGGTGAATGCGGTGCTGCGGAATTTTCTGCGCCAGAAAGAAACCATGTCCCCCAAGATTCTGACGAACGAATCGGCCAAATACAATTATCCAAAGTGGTGGATCAATAAGCTTAAAACCCAATACCCAGAGTATTGGCAGCAGATGCTTGAGACAGGCAATCAGCATCCGCCAATGACGCTACGAGTTAACTTGCGTAAAACAAATGTTGCGGATTATCTGAAAGTGTTGGCGGAACATGATATTGCAGCAACCTATTTGGGATTCGAAGCTGTGATGCTGGAAAAGCCCATGCCGGTGGATAAACTCCCGCGATTTGCCGAAGGTTTTGTCAGTGTCCAGGATTATGGCGCACAGTTTGCGGCACACTTGCTGGATTTGCCCAAAGGCGCACGCGTGTTGGATGCCTGTGCTGCCCCTGGAGGCAAGACCTGCCATATGCTGGAGTTATGTGATGTGCAGATGACGGCGATGGACAGTGACGCAGTACGCCTTCAGCGTGTGGGGGATAATCTCAAGCGCCTGAACCTGCTGGCTGAGTTGAAAGTCGGACAGGCTGAAAAAGCGCGTGAATATTGGCCTGCAGAGCATTTCGATTTCATCCTGGCTGATGTGCCATGTTCGGCATCCGGGATTGTGCGGCGCCATGTGGATATGAAATGGCTGCGCAGGGAATCAGATATTTTGTTATTCGCGCAACAACAATCGGCAATTTTGCAACAACTGTGGCAAATTTTGGCAAAAGGCGGTAAATTACTCTATGTAACGTGCTCGGTATTTGAAGAAGAGAATCGGGCGCAGATTGAGGATTTTTTGCGAAAAACACCTGATGCGAGTTTGCAGCCTTTTACGTTAGATGACAAGAATAATAACCTTCACATCACGAATGGCCAGCTCATTCCGAGCCGGCAGCATGATGGTCTCTTTTATGCGCTGTTGCAAAAGAATGCGCATGATTAAGCTTGTCTCAAGCCAGTTTCTAAAATCATTCGTCTTTGTACTATTTTTTGCCATTTGGAGCACGGCTAGTGTCGCCGCATCCAGCGGCATAAAAATCAAAAATGCCTACTTACATGCAGAAGGTGATACCTATAGCCTGGATGCGGACATGGATATCAATTTCGATGATGAGGTCGAAGAGGCTATCAATAAAGGGGTAGTGCTGCATTTTTTGGTTGAGTTTCAGGTCGTCAGCCCGCGCAAATACTGGTTCGATGATGAGATCGTGACTAAAACCCAAAGGGTTACATTAAGCTACCATGCCTTGACGAGACAGTACCTGTTAAAACGGGATGAGCGTCAGCAATCTTATGACACGCTGCTAGAGGCTAAGCTTGAATTGGCTGAATTGCGGGATTGGAAGGTGTTGGAGAAATCGCAGACAGAGAAAGGTGAACCTTATCGCGCCGCCTTATTGATGCGGCTCGATCAGACGAAATTGCCCAAAGCGATTCAAGTGGATGCCATCGGCTCAGAAGTCTGGGCCCTAACTTCGCAGAAATACGAGTGGGCACCCAAGGATTTGAATAAGTAGGGCGCGCGACGTGAGATATATCTTTTTTGTTAGCGTAGCCTTGGGGGCAGCATTACTATACCTACTTTCCATCGCCAGCGTTGACTCGGCTTTTTCCGGCAGTTATTACAAGATTCTGTTGTATCTCAACATCGGCCTGGCCGTTGTGCTCCTTGGATTAATCGCGAATCAGCTTTGGCAGTTATACAAAAAGATCAATGAGCGTGTGATGGGCAGCCGGCTGAATCTGCGTTTGGTAGCTGCCTTTGCGCTCATGGCGATAGTGCCGGGGCTGATCGTGTATCTGGTCTCAGTCAATTTTTTGACGCGCTCGATCGAATCCTGGTTTAACGTAAAAGTTGAATCAGCATTGGATGGCGGCTTAAGCTTGGGTCAGCGTGCATTGGATATCATGCTTACCGATGTGGAAGAAAAGGCAGAAAATATAGCGACCACACTTGCATTACAACCGGAACGGTCACAATACAGCCTACTGAATGACCTGCGCGAAAAATCCGGTATTCAGGATGCGGTACTGTTAAGCAAAGAAGGACGTATCTTGTCGGTTTCCAGTGGGGACCCGAACAGTTTTCTGCCAGAATTGCCCACTATCCCGCAACTAAGACATGCTAGAAGCCGAGTGTATGGCAAGATCGAACCGATAGAAGGAAAGGGGTTGTATCTGCGCGTTTTGGCACCTGTAGTCATGCAGGGTATCACGGGAGAAACGCGCATACTACAGTTGCTGCAACCTGTGCCGAAAGCCTTATCCAATACGGCTGAGGCGGTACAGGATGTCTATCGCGATTATCAGGAGCTGTCCTATAGCCGGGACTCATTAAGGGATGTGTTCAAGCTGACACTGACACTGGTACTCCTGCTGGCTATGTTGTCGGCACTAGCAGTCGCATTCGTGTTGAGTCGGCGTTTGTCCCAGCCGCTCACGGTGCTGGCCGAGGGGACACGGGCAATCGCTAGCGGGGATTACAGTACCATACTACCTGAACACGGCAAGGATGAACTAGGGGTGCTGGTAAAGTCATTCAATAGCATGACGCGCCAATTGGAAGATGCGACGCGTGCCTCAGAAAGTAACCGGGCAAGGCTGGAGGCTGCGCGTGGTTATCTGGAAACCATATTGGCGCACTTGTCCTCGGGGGTGCTGGCGATTAATGAACAAGGGGAGCTGCGTACATATAACCTTGCGGCCAATACTATTTTAGGGTGTGAGCTCGCAGCTTGTGTGAATCAACCTTATCAGAAAATAGCTGACATCCAGCCCTATCTTGCATCATTTATCCAGTCACTTGGAGAGTATTTCGAGGCAACGAGGACGGAGTCGGATACAAAGAAGGAGTATTCGCAGCAACTTGAAATTATCAAGCCACAAGGCAAGCAGCTTTTGCTGGTACGTGCTACGCGCTTGCCAGATGCGTCAGGACATGGTTTTGTGGCAGTGTTCGATGACGTGACTACCATCGCACAGGCACAACGTGATGCCGCTTGGAGTGAGGTGGCGCGACGTCTTGCGCATGAGATCAAAAACCCGCTGACACCGATTCAGCTCTCTGCGGAGCGTCTGCAGCATAAACTGGGTGACAAACTGGAAGCGGAGGATGCGCAGGTGCTGAAACGTGCGACGGATACCATCGTGAACCAAGTGGGTGCGATGAAGACGATGGTGAACGAGTTTAGTGAATATGCGCGGGCACCTTCTGCCAATTTCGCACAGCTGAACATCAACCAGTTGATTCAGGATATTTCTGCGCTATATGAAAGCTCACAGGTTGAGATTACCTTTGATTTGATGTCTGATATGCCAGACACCATGGGGGATGCAACCATGCTGAGACAGGTGGTACATAATCTGATGCAGAATGCGCAAGATGCATTACAGAATGTCACCGAGCCAAAGATTGTAGTCAAAACCAGCTATGATGAATCTACAATCAGGCTGGTCGTGCAAGACAACGGACAAGGGTTTCCACCAGATTTGCTGGCGAGTGCATTTGAGCCTTATGTAACGACAAAGTCTCATGGCACTGGTCTTGGTTTGGCTATCGTCAAAAAAATCATTGAAGAACATCATGGTCAAATTAAAATAGAAAACAACCCAACTTGCGGGGCAAGCATTACAATTCATCTACCTATCAATCAACAGGCGGATGGCAAAATGAAACCCATCAATCTGGCAAGACGACAGTAATTTAGTACAAGGAAAGCAGCATCATGGCATCACGGAATATTCTTGTAGTTGACGATGAGATCGGTATTCGCGAACTGTTGAGCGATATCCTGACGGACGAGGGACATCGTATCTCGCTGGCAGAGAATGCCCAGACCGCACGAGATCATCGTCTTAAACAGCGCCCGGATTTGGTGCTGCTGGATATATGGATGCCTGACTGTGATGGGGTGAGCCTGTTGAAGGAATGGGGGAATGCCGGTTTGCTGACCATGCCTGTCGTGATGATGTCCGGCCACGGTACGATAGACACCGCAGTCGAGGCGACCAGGATTGGTGCGTTTGATTTCCTGGAAAA
The DNA here is from genome assembly GCA_029781535.1 of Pseudomonadota bacterium. GTDB lineage: Bacteria > Pseudomonadota > Gammaproteobacteria > Burkholderiales > Methylophilaceae > Methylophilus. The sequence goes on along the minus strand of JAKOWL010000038.1, from coordinate 11,597 downwards.
ACCCATTGCGCTGCAAAAACTGCTGAAAACCGTCAATGCTGCACTCAAGCATGCCGAACATCTGCCCAAGACGGAACTCAATTTGGCCAGTCTGGGAAAGAGTCAGGTAATCAACGAGTTGAAACAACGGCTTGAGCAGGTTTCCCGCACTAAAAATGCGTTGCTACTGCTTGGCAAAAAAGGAGGGAGTGTCGAACTATGCGCGCGCTTCTTGCATATGCCTGGGACGCCATGGTTAAGCTTGACCGAATACGATAAGCTGGCCAGTGCTCCATTAGAACTGTTGGAGCAGGTGCGCGATGGCGTGATCTTTCTGGAAGAAGTGACTGCGCTGAATAAGACCGAACAAAAAGGCTTGCTATTGCTGCTTGCTAAGGCCGATAAATTCGGCACGCGCGTTGTGTGCGGCACCACCAGCACTTTGCCTCAATTGGCTGAGAATGTGCAGTTTGACAACGTCTTGCTGCAAGCGCTTTCTTCTAGCACCCTCAAGGTGCCGGCATTGAACGATCATCGCGAGGATATTCCTGATCTGGTCGTGTCCATGGCTAGCCTGATTGCGGAAAAGACAGGCGCGGCATATAAGAACTTCGATGTGGCGGCGCTGAATGCCCTTCGCAATGCAGAATGGCCTGGAGATTTCGAGGCGCTAGAGTCGGTCGTGCAGAACCTGCTGCTCACTAGCCTAGGTGAGAAGGTCACGCTTGAGGATGTGAATCGCGTGTTGGAGCAGTTCAGTCAAACACCACAGGAACAGCAAGAACAAGTGACGCCGCAAATGGTGCATATATCGCAGCCACTGCGCGAGGCGCGAGATGAGTTTGAGCGCTACTATTTCCAGCATCACATGAAGCTGGTCAACAACAACATGAGCAAACTGGCCGAAATTTCCGGACTGGAACGCACTCACCTCTATCGTAAGCTCAAGCAGCTTGGCATCAATATCAAAGGCTGATGAGAAAGTTTAGCGATCAGGAGTTGGCCAGACAAATGCTGATTGCTCGTGAGGCAGGCGGTTATACCACGCGCGCCTTTGTCACAAGCAATTTCAAGAGTTATCTACGTTTGCTTCTTGCTACGGCTTTAGTGCTCTTGTATCTGGCTTTTGTTCGATTTTGGATGCTGTTTGCCTTAGTGGCCGGCATGGTGTCCGGGGCCATCCTGCGCGATATGGGATGGCTGCAAGGCAGCCGCAAAACTTGGTCGTTCGTGGAAAAAGTTACCGACTGGGAGAAAGTCGGCGCTATTGCAAAAATAGATGACGCAAAAATAGACGACGATAGTGCTCGTTAAATAGAGGCCAGTTCCAGCACAACAGGCGTATGGTCACTGGGGCGCTCCAGTTTGCGCGGTGCCACATCAATCGTGCAGTCCAGGCATTTTTCTTTCAGCGCGTCACTCACCAGAATATGGTCGATGCGTAAACCCATGTTGCGGCGAAAAGCTGCCATGCGGTAATCCCACCAGGTGAATTGTCCGGCATCCTGATTGAACAGGCGGAAGCTGTCGTGCAGGCCCAAGGTCAGCAATTTCCTGAAAGCTGCACGTTCCGGTTCGCTCACCAGCACTTGGCCTTGCCAAGTTGCAGGGTCGTGGCAATCACGGTCTTCCGGCGCGATGTTGTAATCCCCGAGCAAGGCCAGTTTCGGATGTTTGATGAGTTCGTCTGCAAGCCAGCGATGAAGCGCATCCAGCCAACGCAATTTGTACTGGTATTTGTCCGAATCCACCGCTTGTCCATTCACCACATAGGCACATACCACGCGCACGCCATTTATATCGGCGCTGATGATGCGCTTTTGCTCGTCGGCGAAATCGGGGATATCCAATTGTACGTTCTCGATGGCATGCGGACTGAGGATTGCGACACCGTTGTAGGTCTTTTGGCCATTGTGCGCGGCGTTGTAACCAGCCTCTTTTAATGCGGCATAGGGGAACTTTGCATCTTCCTGTTTGGTTTCCTGCAGGCAGACTACATCCGGTTTATTGGCATTCAGCCAGTCCAATAGATGCGGCAGGCGTACATTCAGTGAATTGACGTTCCAAGTCACCAGTTTAAACGTGGGGGATGTCATGCTGTGCCGGACATCCCGTTGTGCCTGAGTAGCGCGTCTATATTCGGTTCGCGGCCTCTGAAAGCGACGAATGATTCCAGTGCGGTTCGGGAACCGCCCTGTGCCAGCACTTCGTTGCGGAAGCGCGTGCCTGCTTCATCCGAGAGCACGCCCAGCTCTTCGAACAGGCTGTAGGCGTCTGCGGAGAGCACCTCGGCCCATTTGTAACTGTAATAACCCGCAGCATAACCGCCTGCGAAAATGTGGCTGAAGCTGTTGGGAAAACGGTTCCACTGGGGCGGACGTACTACGGCAACTTCATCTCGCACTTCTTCGATCAGGTCCAGCGCGGTCTTGCTGCCGTGCGGGTTAAACGTGCTGTGCAGGCGCATGTCGAATAGCGCAAACTCGATTTGCCGCACTGTTTGCATGCCTGCCTGGAAGTTCTTCGCGGCGACCATCTTATCGAACAGCTCACGCGACAGTTGTGCGCCGGTGTCTATATGCTGTGTCATATGGCGCAATACATCCCATTCCCAGCAGAAATTCTCCATGAACTGGCTGGGCAGTTCGACGGCATCCCACTCCACGCCCTTGATGCCGGAAACGCCATGTTCTTCCACCTCTGTGAGCATGTGGTGCAGGCCGTGGCCAAATTCGTGGAACATGGTGATGACTTCATCGTGCGTAAACGTTGCAGGTTTGTCGCCGACAGGTGCACTGAAATTGCAGGTGAGGAACGCGACTGGTAATTCTACCGTACCATCTTTCCTGCGGCGGGTGATGCACTCGTCCATCCAGGCGCCACCACGTTTGTTGTTGCGGGCATAAAGATCCAAATAGAAATAGGCGATCGGTGTGTCTTCGGCATCCGTAATCTGGTAGAAGGCAGCATCCTTATGCCACACTTGGGCATCCGACTTTTTCACCTGTACACCGAAAATGGTTTCCGTGACTTTGAACAGACCTGCTAGTACTTTCTCTTCAGGGAAGTATTGCTTCACTTCTTGATCGGAAAACGCATATTTCTCCTCGCGCAGTTTTTCGCTTACGTAGGCCACGTCCCATGCCTGCATGTCATCAATGCCAAGCTTGTTGGCATAGGCGGACAGCTCGGCCATATCGCGTTCTGCATAAGGTTTGGCGCGCTTGGCAAGGGTGTCCAGGAATTCGGCGACCTGCTGTGGCGTATCCGCCATCTTGGTGGCGAGCGAGAGTTCCGCATAGTTCTTGAAACCCAATAGCTGTGCGGCTTCCAGACGCAGTTTCAAAATATCTGCAATCAGTGCGGTGTTGTCCCAGTCGGCTTTGCCAAACTCGGATGCACGCGTAGCATAGGCACGGTACATAGTTTCGCGAAGTGCCCGATTCTCGGCATACTGCATCACAGGCATATAAGATGGGAAGTGCAGCGTGAATTTACAGCCTGTCTTGCCATCACTGGAAGCCGCGTCCTTGCTGGCTTGCAGGGCATCATTCGGAATGCCTTTCAGGATGTTTTCATCCTCTACATAGTGCGCAAAGTCATTGGTGGTATCCATCATGTTTTCTTCGAAACGCGCGCCCAGCTTGGACAGCTCTTCCTGAATGGTTTTGAAACGCGCTTTTTTATCCGCTGGCAGTTCAGCACCTCCTAGGCGGAAATCACGCAACTCGTTCTCGACGATTTTTTGCTGTGTGGCTGAGAGTTGCGTGAATGCCAGACTTTGGCGCAAGTCTTTGAACTTCTGATACAGAGCCTCGTTCTGCGCTAGATCCGAATAGAAATCGGTCAACTTGGCGAGATTGTCGTTATACGCTTCGCGCAGTTCCGGGCTGTTCACCACCGCATTCATATGGCCAATTTGGCTCCATGCGCGTGAGATTTTCTCTTCCATATCTTCCAGTGGGCGTGCGAAAGTCTCCCAGCTCGGCGTCGCTGTAGAAGTTGTCAGCTTGTCGATCAAGTGACGCCCCTCAGCCAGCAGTTTGTCCATGGCAGGTGTGACGTGCTCGGCCTTGACCTCGTTGAATTTAGGGAAGCCGGAAAAAAATAACAGTGGGTTTGACACAAAGATTCCTAATGATTTAATGGATTAAGTCTTAACCGCCTAGTTTATCAGCCTCAAACATAGGGGGTAACGATAGGTTTCGCCTTTGCTGGTAGCAATGGCGGCAATGATGCAGAAAATGAAATTAAACAGCCAGATGATACCCATCAGCACAAAGCCAATCAGGATGATGGCCAATAAGCCCGCAACGAATTGAGCGATCAGAATGGTAATTTGGAAATTGAGCGCTTCTCTTGATTGGTCGGCTAGATAGGCGCTATCGTCCTTTTTGAGTACCCATACAACAAGTGCCGGGATGAACCAGAAAACGGTACCACCCAAATGGGTAATGGTGGCGATGTTTTTCTCATCGTTACTGGGCGTGGTGATATTTTCTGCCATAGCCTGCTCCTTGAATGCTTGCTGGATTATTGATTGATTTTGCTAACCAATAGTTCTACTTTTTCCACATCGTCTGTCCCTAGTATCTTGCGTGCGATCGGGTTTAGTTTGACGATGTCGCTTTGCAACACTTGTTTTTTCACGCTAAGGACATTGCTCGGGTGCATGGAAAACTGGCGTAAGCCCATGCCCAGTAATAGCTTCGTGAGCCTGGTTTCGCCGGCGATCTCCCCGCACACCGAGACCGGCTTGCCGTATTTGATACCGGCATGAAACGTGAGAGCGAGCAATTGCAATACCGCAGGGTGCAAAGGACTGTACAGATGGGCAACCGAATCATCGGTACGGTCAATGGCAAGTGTGTATTGAATCAGGTCATTAGTACCGATAGAGAGAAAGTCCAGTTCCTTGGCAAAGGCTGTGGCGTTGATTGCAGCTGCTGGCACTTCTACCATCCCGCCGATTTTAATCTGTTCATCGAAGGGGATGTTCTGTTTGCGCAGTGATTGTTTGGCACGGTCGAGCAGCATCTTGGTCTGGCGCAATTCCGATATGGTCGCCAGCATCGGGATCAGGATCTTGATATTGCCATAATGGCTGGCACGTAACAGCGCGCGCAGCTGTGTGTGGAAGATTTGCGGTTCTGCCAGGCACAGGCGGACGGCCCGCAGGCCAAGCGCGGGGTTGGCGCAATCGCTATCCAGATCAGGATTCATCTGCTTGTCGGCACCCAAGTCCAATGTGCGAATCGTCACCGGCATGCCTTGCATTGTCTCGGCAACCTGTTTGTATGCCGCAAACTGGGTCTCTTCATCCGGCATGTCCCGCCGGTTCATAAACAGAAACTCAGTACGGTATAGGCCAATCCCGCTAGCTCCGGAGGCTTTTACCGCATCTACATCTTCCGGTACCTCGATGTTGGCAAGCAAATCAATCGCTGTTCCATCCAGCGTAACCGCTTTGGTGGACCGGATGCGTTTAAGTTTTTGCTGCTCCAGTTCAAACTGGTCCTGGCGCAGTTCGTATTCTGCAAGTACTTCTTTGCTGGGATTGACAATCACTACCCCCAGGCTGCCATCTACGATGATCAACTCGCCGTCACTGATCAGGTCGCGCGCTTTTTGCAAGGCAACGATAGAGGGGATGTTCAGGCTGCGGGCAAGAATTGTGGTATGCGAGGTGACGCCGCCGACATCGGTGATGAAGGCGGCAAAATGATGATGCTTGAAAAGAATCGCATCAGCTGGAGAAATGTCATGCGCCACCAGAATCATGTGGCTCTCTTGCGCGGTTTCATCCTGTGGGGCGTGGCTAGGATGCCCAAGCAGCACTTTGATTACCCGCTCGACGACTTGAATCACATCCTGTTTGCGCTCTCTTAAGTAATCGTCCTCAATCGCGTCAAACTGCTCCACAATGTCGTCCATCTGCTGTTTGATGGCCCATTCGGCATTACATAGTTCTGTGCGGATGATGTTTTTTGGTGCCTGGGATAACGATTTATCCATCAGCATGGCCAGATGTGTCTGAATGAAAGAAGCCATTTCGGTGGGGGCATTCTCAGGCAGTTGCCGGCTGATGTTTTCCAGATTCTCTTTGACGCTGACGATCGCCCTGTCAAAGCGATCGACTTCCTGCTCTACCTGATGAGGTTTGAGCTGATAATGCACGACTTCCAGCAGCGCATTGGAAACAAGATGCGCGCGGCCGATGGCGATGCCGCTGGAGACGCCTATGCCATGGATGCTAAAGCTGACCGGATGCGACAAGATCATTCGCCCTCGCCAAAATAATCATTGATCAATGCCTTCAAGGCATCCATCGCGGTTTGTTCGTCAGAACCGTTCGTTTCAAGCTCTATGATGCTGCCTTTTGCGGCAGCCAGCATCATGACACCCATGATGCTCTTCGCATTGACGCGTCTTCCATTACGGGAAATCCATACCTCGCTGGCATACTGACTGGCTGTCTGGGTCAGTTTGGTGGAGGCGCGTGCATGTAGTCCCAGTTTGTTGATGATTTCGATATTCTCTTTCAACATAAGGTCAACTTTCGCGATGGTTGCAGCCGGAAGCCGTGAAGCTGACGACACCGTCGCGCCCTCCGCTGACAGCCTTGGAGACTACTTTGGACAATGGCTCTTTTTGGTATGTCATCACGCGTACCAGCATCGGCAGGTTCACCCCGGCGACCCCGGCGACCTTGCCGGGTTCCAATAATTTGGTTACCAGGTTGCATGGCGAAGCACCATAGATGTCTGACAGGACGACCACACCATCACCGCTATCCAGTTCATCTACCAATATCTTGGCTCTTGGCAGCAGATCCAGCGGGTCATCATTGGTATGCACCGCCAGATAGGCCAATTGTGGAGGCTGCTTGCCAAGTACATGGCGCGCGCAGTCAATCAGGCTGCTCCCCAGTTCCCCATGTGCAATAATCAAAATGCCAATCATTGTCTATCTTTCCTAATGCTAATTTTCATTATTCATTTAATTCACGATGGCGAATCAATACCTGATGCTGCTGCGCCCTGAAATAGGCGCTGAGTGATTCCACAAAATATACTGAACGGTGTTGGCCGCCTGTGCAACCAATCGCAACAGTCAGGTAACTGCGATGATCCCGGATAAACCCCGGTAACCATTTCTCAAGCAGGTGCCGGATATCGTCAAGCATCTCATTGGCTTCAGGCGTGTTCTGCAGAAACTTCTGTACTGCGGCATCCTTGCCAGTCAGCGGGCGTAAGGCTGGATCGTAGTGTGGGTTAGGCAGGCTGCGGATGTCGAAGACAAAGTCTGCATCCAGCGGGATGCCATGTTTGAACCCAAAAGAGCTGAACAACAGAGTCAATCCATGATGCGGCGCTTCAACCAGTGTACGTATATATCGGCGCAATGCATTAGGGCCGAGATTGCTGGTGTCGATGTGATGTCCCAGTTCCGCCATGTTGCCCAAAAGCTCGCGCTCGTGCTGGATACTTTCTGCAAGCGTTGTCGTTTCATTGCTTAAGGGGTGTTTGCGGCGTGTTTCAGAGAAACGTTTTACCAGGGTTTCAGCATTCGAGTCCAGAAAGATCAGATCCACTTGATTGCCGGCAGACCTTAGCATTTCAATGGCGTTGGGCAATGTTTCGAGCGCAGTGCTGCGGCCATCGATACTGATGGCTACTTTGTTTTGTTCGGCGGCGTCGAGGTGATGCGAAATCTGTGGCAGTAAAGTGGCCGGCAAATTATCGATACAATAGAACCCGCTATCTTCTAAAGCGCGTAACGCTACGCTTTTGCCGGAGCCAGATAAGCCGGTGACAATAATAATCCGCATCATTTAACCTGACTTGCTTTCTTTCAGCATCAGCTGTCTTTGTCTCTTGGAGAATTGTTTAGTGCTATTCTCGCCACGCATGAGCAGTATATGGTTGCGCACAGCCACTTCCACCAGCACCGCGATATTACGCCCGGCCGCGATAGGAATAACCACTTTGCTGACCTCTACGTCCAGCACTTGCTCTGAAAGCGTTTTGGCATTCAGTCGATCTAGTTCCTGCGACTTGAGCAGGTCGGCCATCCTGAGATCGATAATCAAATCCAGTGGTTAGGTTGGATTCACTGCATTGTCACCAAATAGCGCACGTATGTTCAAGATGCCCAAGCCGCGTACTTCCAGGAAATCCTGAAGCAATGGTGGGCAACGGCCTTCCGCCCGTTCGGGCGAAGTGCGGTAAAAATCTACGATATCGTCAGCAATAAGCCGGTGACCGCGCGAAATCAACTCCAATGCAAGTTCACTTTTACCAATGGCTGATTCGCCGCGAATCAGTACGCCAAATCCTTGTACCTCCATGAAAACGCCGTGCATGCTAGTAGATTCTGCCAGCGAGGTTGCCAAAGTGTGGCCCAGCAAGTCCATCAATTGTGGGCTTTGTAAAGGAGAGCTCAATAACGGTGTCTGGTGTCTGTCAGCCGCTTCTATCAAGGCTTGGGGGGCTTTTTCCCCATTTGCTATCACGACAGCCGCCAATTCGCTTGCGTACAGGTTGGCAATAGCTTGTTGCAGCGCCAGTATGCTAAGGCCCCGCAAATAGTCCATTTCGGCGCAGCCAAGTACCTGCACACGGTTGGGATGAACAAAGTTCAGATGCCCGATGAGCGCCAGTGAAGGTTTTGTAACCGCTTCTGAGGTGAGGATTTTTTGGCCGCCATCAAGCCCGGCAACCCATTTGAGTTTGAGCTTGAGGCGGGTTTGTTTGAATAGCTCATTGACTGTAATCTGAGCCATATTACCTTTGGGTTAGTTTGCGGCTTGGTGTTTTACCGCGCCGTTGGTTTTGTGGTGATTGCCATGTTTTTCTTTATGTTTTAACACTTGACGGTCCAGTTTGTCCGTCAACATATCAATAGCGCTGTACATATTTTCATCTGTACATTCTGCATGCAAATCATTACCTGGCACATGCAAAGTTGCCTCCACCTTTTGGGCGAATTTTTCAACACTCATGGTGACTTTCATGTCAATCACATGATCGAAGTGATTGCTGATGCGAGTGAGCTTACTATGCAGGTAGTCGCGTAATGCAGGGGTAATTTCCAGATGATGTCCAGTAAGTTGCAAATTCATAACACGCTCCTTTTTTCTATAATTGTTTTGACAAACGAGTTGTACAAAACAATTTTAGTGTACACCTTTGGCGTAAGGTTGCAACTGGCTTAATCAGGTAAATGGTAAATAACATTTATAATGATTTGCGCAAATTGGCTGGCGGAATATTAAGCGATTCACGGTATTTGGCTATGGTGCGGCGTGCTACCACGATTCCTTGTTTAGCTAGGATGTCGGTGATCTGGTTATCAGATAAAGGTTTTTTCGGATTTTCTTCTGTCACCATCTGCTTGATAAGGGCGCGAATTGCCGTGGCTGAACAGGCGCCTCCGGTATCAGTCGCGACATGGCTGCCGAAAAAGTATTTCAGTTCGTAAACCCCGCGCGGAGTAAGCATGTACTTATGCGTGGTGACACGCGAAATGGTGGATTCATGCAGCTCCAACTCATCTGCAATCTCACGCAATACTAGAGGTCGCATAGCGATTTCACCATGCTCGAAAAAGTTGCGCTGCCTATCCACGATAGCCTGGCTGACGCGCAGAATGGTCGAGAACCGCTGTTGGATATTCTTGATCATCCATTTGGCCTCCTGCATCTGGCTCTGTAGATATTGGCTGGAGCTTTCGCGATTACGTTTCAGGATGTCTGCATACAACTGATTGATGCGCAGTTTTGGAATGACGCTGTCATTCAGGCTGGCGATCCAGATACCTTTGATCTTGCGTACAACGACTTCATGCTGGATGAAGTGATCCGAGCCTAGCTGCGCGAAGTCGCTGCCTGGACGAGGGTTTTGCTGCCGGATGAGCTGCTGGGCGCTTTTTAGCGCAGCTTCATCACAGCTCAACAGTTTGCGTAATTTAACGAAATCCTTGTTGGCCAGCAGGGCCAGATGTGATTCGACGATGGCCTTTGCGGTGTCAAGGCATTCTGTGTCAGGGGGTAATATATCTAATTGCAGCAACAGGCACTCTTGCAGATTCCTGGCTCCTACGCCTGGCGGGTCCAGATGCTGCAGATGCTTTAGCGCAGTTTCCAGCTCCAGAAGATCCACTTCAAGCTCCAGCGGGAGAGATTCCACGATTTCTTCCAACTCGGCTTCCAGATAACCATCTTCGTTCAAGCTATCGATCAGCAACAACACCAGGCTTTGGTCGCGTTCCGAGAGCGGCATCAATTTTAGTTGACCCAGCAGGTGCTCACGCAAGCTGATAGCGCCGCTTTCCTGACTGGTGAACTCACTGTCGTCATCGTCAGTGGGCTGCCTTACCCCTTCCCAGCTGCTACTGTCGTATTCTTCGTAATCCTCATGGAATTCGTCCGTACTGAACTCTTCACTGGTAAGCTGCGTTTCTTCAGGCACATCAGCCGAAGGCTGGAAATTCGAATCGTCGTCGAAGTCAGCAGTGTTAAATGTTTCAGTATCAGTGCTTGTTTCACCGCCAGAATCTGTGCCATCGGCCTCTGTTTGCGGTGTTTCCGGAATTTCATCACCGTCTTCACCCTCCACCAGCTCCAGCAGCGGATTTTCCTGCAAAATGAGTTCCAGTTCCTGATTCAGCTCGAGTGATGACAGCTGTAGCAATCGGATGGATTGCTGCAGTTGTGGCGTCAGTGCCAGATTCTGCGAAAGACGAAGTTGTAGGTTCTGTTTCATCGTTACAGTTTAAAGTCCTTACCCAGATATACTTCTCTCACCGCGTGGTTATTCACAATTTCGGCGGGAGGGCCAGACGCAAAGACCGTACCGTCATTGACGATATATGCCCGGTCACAAATCCCTAAAGTCTCTCGCACATTGTGGTCGGTAATCAATACGCCAATATTGCGTGATGACAAGTAGCGGATGATTTTCTGGATGTCCAACACTGCAATCGGGTCAATCCCGGCAAAAGGCTCATCCAGTAATATGAAGTTCGGGTTGGTTGCGAGGCAGCGTGCGATTTCCACGCGTCGGCGTTCACCGCCGGAAAGGCTGATTGCCATGCTGTTACGAATATGTACGATATGCAGCTCTTGGAGCAGTGATTCCAGTTTTTCCTGTTGTTGTGCCTCGGTCAGGTTTTGCAATTCCAGAACCGCAAGAATATTTTCCTCCACAGTCAGTTTCCGGAAAATGGAGGGTTCCTGTGGAAGATAAGCCAGACCCAGTTTGGCTCTGCTGTGAATAGGCATTCGGCTCATGTCCTTATCATCGAGCAAAATCCGTCCAGCATCAATGGGTATCAGCCCCACCATCATATAAAAACTGGTAGTTTTGCCAGCCCCGTTTGGTCCCAATAGCCCTACTACTTCTCCACTGGCAATCTCCAGTGAGATATCCTGGACCACTGTTCTGGCTTTATAGGCTTTACGCAGATGTTCTACTTTTAAGACGCTCATAATCCGTAGTCGCAGCTTTGATCTATTCTGTTTTGGATTCTAATTGGTTGCTCAGCCTTAACGTACGCTGAATGATTTGTGGCGCCGCAGACGGTTTAGCAGGTGTTTCATCTGCAGGTTTTGCCTT
>JAKOWL010000037.1 GCA_029781535.1 Pseudomonadota bacterium | reverse complement strand
TCACCTTGCAATTGCACAAAGCCATGTACCCGATTGTGAAGAGCGATGACAAGCTGCGTTTCATCTACGAGCAGATCGAGATGCCGGTTTCGCAGATACTGTTTACGATGGAGCGCAACGGCGTGCTGATTGACGCTCACATGCTCAACCGCCAAAGCAACGAGATTGGCATGAAGCTGATCGAACTGGAAAAACAGGCTTACGAGATCGCCGGACAGCCGTTCAATCTGAGTTCGCCCAAGCAATTGCAGGAAATCCTGTTCGGCAAACTTGGCATCAAACCGACCAAGAAAACCCCTAGCGGCGCCCCCAGCACAGACGAGGATGTACTGCAGGAACTCGCACTGGATTATCCGTTGCCCAAAATCATTCTGGAACATCGCGGGCTTGCCAAGCTCAAGTCCACCTATACCGACAAACTGCCGAAAATGGTGAACCCACGCACAGGCCGCGTACACACCAGCTATAACCAGGCGGTGGCGATTACCGGCCGCCTAGCCAGCAGCGACCCGAACCTTCAGAACATCCCTGTCCGCACACAGGAAGGCCGCCGCATCCGCGAGGCGTTTGTCGCCCCGCAGGGTATGCATATCGTATCTGCCGACTATTCCCAGATCGAGCTGCGCATCATGGCGCACCTTTCACAGGACAAAGGTTTATTGAGTGCTTTTGCCGCTGGCGAGGATATTCACCGTGCCACGGCTGCTGAAGTGTTTGGCGTGGAGAAAGACGCAGTGGATAGCGAGCAACGCCGCTATGCGAAAGTGATCAATTTCGGCCTCATCTACGGCATGAGCGCATTCGGCCTGGCACAAAATCTCGGTATCGAACGCAGCGCTGCCGCAAGCTATATCGAGCGTTATTTCGCGCGCTATCCCGGTGTACGAGAATATATGGACAACACGCGCAACCTTGCCAAACAGCAAGGCTATGTGGAAACCTATTTTGGGCGCAGATTATGGGTACCCAGCATCAATAGCAGCAATGCCATGCAACGCGCAGGTGCAGAACGCGCCGCCATCAACGCCCCCATGCAAGGTACCGCCGCAGATCTCATCAAACTCGCGATGATTTCTGTAGACAAATGGTTACGCGATGAAAAATTACAAACCAAGCTCATCATGCAGGTACACGATGAATTAGTGCTGGAAGTGCCGGATAGTGAGCTGAATCTGGTGAAAACCAAGCTGCCGATGCTGATGCAACATGTGGCCAAGCTGGACGTGCCATTACTAGCTGAGGTAGGCGTAGGAGCCAATTGGGAAAGCGCACACTAAAAATTACCTCTCAGGATCAATATCCTGCTGCCGCTTGTTTGCAACATCATTGCTACCACCGAGAGTGCTTTTGGGGTTCACTGGCTCGCTAGGCGTAATCTTCCGATATGGGCTGTCAGCTTCAAACTGTTTGATCAACTCAGTGCGATATGCCTTCATTGCCACGCTTGTGAATGGCATCCTCGACAAGACTTCCAGACTTGGCTCCATATGCCCCATCATGTGAATATACTCGCGCACATAATCCATCGCAGCATATTCTTTGGGCTGAATATACTTGCCTTCGCGAATTTTGACTAAAACATTTCGAAATTGCGCATTATCTACATTACCATGTTTATCCATAATATCTCCGTGCAGCCTTTTGGAGAATTCTTGCAATACATACTCCGCATCTTCCAGACCTTCTGGATAGCTGGCAAACACATCCTTGATATCATCAATAGTACGGCTGCTCCTGATATCTGCCATCAATTCCGCATGACCTCCCGCCCCTAGTTTATACATCAGCTGCTGTATCAATGCTGGGTTGCGTTGGTCTTTTAGGCGCCAGTTTTGTAGTAACTCCATATCTGCAGCCAAGTGTTGGCTGGCTTCTTTTTCCAAATTGGAAACCGCAACGTGCTCGGTCTGATTTTTTATCTCAACCGGCTCTGCTTCCATTGTTACATTAGATGACATTTCTCCGGTTTGCTTGACCGGCACACTGACCACTCTAAGACGAGGCCCTGTTCTGGCGTAATGTCCAAACGCCATTGCATTGAATCCGATTTCCAGCAGATTGCTTTGCACTTCGGCAGGCGCACCCATCATCCTGGCACCTACAGCAGGTGCTGCGAATGGGCCTAGTGCTGCAATACCAATTAGATTGGCATCATTTTTCCTTGCCTCAGCCTGTTCAGCCAGATAGTTTTTCTCAGCCGTGCTTAGCGGCGGCCAAGCCTCATGCATATCCGGCGCCAGAATCTTTGCAAGATGTGAGATATGTGATCTTAACGCGAGAGACTCTGAAGGCGGAAGTGGATGGAACCCACTGGAGTGTTCAAGGTATTTTTGCTGCAGCCCATTCAGACAATCCTGATATAGCTGTCTTAAATGTGCGTTTAACTGTAGCTGTTCATTTGTGCTCATGTTTGGTTTGCTTCGAGATAAAAATAGACCGCAGGCATCGCCTGCAGTCTATTTAACGAAACAAACCGCCAATAAGTGTTAAAACTCAGCCAAGTTATTTAACAGATCGTGCTTCACAACAACCAATATCAAGGTTTCACCACCAGCGCGTTTTCCACGGACTTCACACCTTCTGTCGCTCTTGCGATCTGCTCAGCCCGCGTTTTGGTGGATTGGTCTTTGACAAAGCCGCTCAAGATCACCACGCCATCTTTGGTTTTCACGCTGACGTCGAAACTGCGGAAGTTCTTCTCGACCAGATACTTGGATTTGATTTTCGATGTAATCGTACTATCGCTTACCACGCGTTTCGTCTGTTTTTGCTGTTCGGCAGATTTGTAACTGGCATACTCTTCATAGCTCAAACTGCCGTCATGGTTCTTGTCGGCACTGTAAAATCCACCTTCCGTAAATGTCTTATCCTGCCGGACTTCTGTCAGGGACAGCTTGTTGTTGCTGTCCTTATCCAGTGTATTGAATTCGTTCTTATATGGGGCGGAATCCTGCATCCCCGGCATCCCGGCCAATGTGGGGATTGCTTGCAAGGAAAATGTCATCAACAAAATCCATAGATTAGATTGCAGTTTCATTGTGCTCTCCTTAAGGTTCCAGTTTCCAAGTCATTGTTTGGCCAGCCCGCAAAGGGATAAGTTCATCCTCACCGAATGGCAGCTTATCCGGCACCTGCCAGCCCGTTTTGCTTAATATAATCTTGTCAGCGTTGCGTGGCAGGCCATAAAAATCTGGTCCGTAAAAACTAGCGAAGGCTTCCAGTTTATCCAACGCATTGGCCGTTTCAAAAGCCTCTGCATACAGCTCAATCGCACTATGCGCGGTATACATGCCTGCACAGCCGCAAGCGGCTTCCTTGGTTTGGCGCGCATGCGGCGCACTGTCGGTGCCGAGAAAGAACTTGGGGTTACCGGAAACAGCAGCTTTAACTAACGCTTGGCGATGCGTCTCGCGTTTGAGCACCGGTAAGCAATAATGATGGGGACGAATGCCACCAGTAAACATATCGTTGCGGTTCATCAGCAAATGATGCGCTGTCAGCGTGGCCGCCACATTCTTTGGCGCAGCCAGCACGAAATCTGCCGCATCCTGCGTGGTGATGTGTTCCAGCACCACTTTAAGACCAGGAAAATCCTTGAGCAATTTGACCAGGTGACGTTCGATGAACACTTTTTCCCGATCGAACACATCGACATTCGCATCGGTCACCTCGCCATGAATCAGCAAAGGCATCCCCTGTTTTTCCATCTCTGCCAGCGTTTTGGCGCATTTAGCCAGATCTGTCACCCCGGAATCGCTGTTTGTAGTAGCGCCAGCCGGATACAGCTTGACGCCATGCACCATGCCGCTGGCTTTGGCCAAAGCAACCTCTTCCGGCGGCATGTTGTCAGTGAGATAGAGTGTCATCAACGGGGTGAATGACATACCTTGTGGAAGCGCTTGCAGAATACGCTCGCGATAAGCCATAGCCTGTTCTGTCGTCGTCACCGGCGGACGCAGATTCGGCATCACGATGGCGCGGGCAAATTGGCGCGCGGTATCGGGCAAAACAGCAATCATCGCAGTACTATCTCGCAAATGCAGGTGCCAGTCATCGGGGCGCGTAATCGTTAAATGGTTGGTTAGTTTATTGCTCATTTTTCAAAGTCAAAGCCAGTTCGTACAAATCATTCTTCTTGGCGCCAGTAATCTCGGTCGCCAGTTTTACCGCCTGCTTGAGCGGCAGTTCAGCCATCAGCAAGCGTAACACATCTTGCGCCTGCGCCGGCAGGCTTTCGTTATCCTCCGGCGCCGCTTCCACCAACAAGACAAACTCACCCCGCTGCTGATTGGTGTCGGCCTGCAGCCAAGCACTAGCGCGGCTTGCAGGGCAGGTGTGAATGGTTTCGAAGGTTTTGGTCAGCTCACGGCAAAAGGTGATATTGCGATCGCCTAATGTGCCATAGATATCTTCCACGCAGTCAATGATGCGATGCGGCGCCTCGTAGAAAATCAGCGTCGCAGGGAATGCTTTCAAACCATCCAGAACTTTGCGCCGCTGCCCGGCAGAGGCTGGAAGGAAGCCATAAAAATAAAATCCGCCATCCGCAATGCCGCTGGCGGAAAGTGCAGCCACTACAGCACTAGGCCCGGGAATCGGCACGACCTTGATTCCCGCATCGCGCACGGCCTTCACAACCAGTGTGCCCGGATCGCTGATAGCAGGTGTACCGGCATCGGTGACCAATGCGATGCTCTGCCCGCCTTGCAATAACGGCAGCAGCTTGCTGGCCGATTGTTGCTCGTTGTGCTGATGAACCGCAATAAGCTTTTTGCTGATGCCAAAGTGCGCCAGCAGGCCGGATGTATGACGCGTGTCTTCTGCTGCGATTGCATCCACGTTTTTAAGCGTGTCCAGCGCACGCAAGGTAATGTCGCCGAGATTCCCTATCGGCGTAGCCACCACGTATAATATGCCTTGCGCTTGCATGGCGCTATTCTACCGTTATCCCTTATGAAGCTGAATAAAAATAATGCCGGGCGTGAAGCAGAAAAAATCGCTGCAACTTTTTTGCAATCAAAAGGCCTTAGACTTATTGCTGAAAACTACCATTGCCGTTTTGGTGAGATTGATTTGGTAATGCAAGACGGCAAAACTCTAGTATTTGTGGAAGTGCGCATGCGCTCGAATGCCAGATTTGGCGGCGCTAGCAGCAGTATCACCCCGCAAAAACAGCAGAAGCTGATCTTGACGGCACAGCACTACCTGCAGGCCCACGGAGAACAGGCTTGTCGGTTTGATGCAATATTGATGCCCACTGCCCAGATGGAACAGATCGAGTGGATATGTAATGCATTTAGTGCTTAATAAGCGTATCATACACAACATTTAGTGGTTTTCTGCAAGACTGAATCAATAAGGAGTAAACATGAATCTATTGCTTAAACTCTTCGCCGCGATTGCATTGGCATCCCAATTAGCCGCATGCGCCCCTGCAGTGATTGGCGGTGCTGCAGCTGGTGGCGCAATGGCAGCCGATAGACGAACCAGCGGCATTTATGTGGAAGATGAGAATATCGAGCTGAAGGCCGTGAAACAGATGGAAACCAATCTGGGCGAAGAAGCGCATGTGAATGTAACCAGCTACAACCGTAATGTATTACTCACTGGCGAAGTTCCAAGCGCAGAAGCCAAATCCAAAGCAGAGGACTTCGTTCGCGCAATCGACAACGTGCGCAATATCACAAACGAGTTGGTAGTCGGCCCTAAAACTTCTATCAGCAGCCGCAGCAATGATACCTATCTGACATCAAAAGTGAAAACGAAGTTTTTGACTGAGAACCGCTTTCCAGCCAATTACGTAAAAATCGTTACAGAAAACAGCGTGGTCTATTTATTGGGTATCGTTACCCAAGCTGAAGCAGACGCTGCGACAGATATTGCGCGCAATACCGATGGCGTGAGTAAGGTCGTAAAAGTTTTTGAGTATATAAAATAAAGAAGGTCCTATGACAACGAAACAATATATGATCATCCAAGGCGTCACCAAATCTGGGAAACAGTTCCGCCCAAGTGACTGGGTAGACCGTATGTGCAGCACCTACGCCACATTTGGTGAAGACAAGAAGCTGCGATACTCCCCTTATCTCAAACCTAAAGTCATCAATGGCGTACGCTGCCTTGAAGTAGATTTGCAACTAAAGACTGTCAATCCTGAAGGATTCGAGCAGTTGCTGCAATTCGCAGAAGAAAACCAGCTGAATATTGTAGATACTGAAGGCAATGCAATGGCAGCGGCCTAGGCCACATGAGGCTTATTTTTTGGCCCCTGCCATGACAGCCTCCAAATAAGCTTTGGTGAGTTTCCCACGCTTGGTTTTGACCAGCTCACCTTTTGGATTATAAATGTACGTCGTAGGCAAGACGTCTGCCGGGCCGATTTGCTTGGCTACACCATCATCACCCAGCACAATAGGGTACGACATCAGCATATCATCTACGTATGATGCCACTTCTTGGGTGTTCTCATAGTCAAACACCACGCCAAACATTTGCAGGTCTTTATTTTTATGACTATCATAAAGCGCCACCAGATCCGGCACCTCTTCCAAACAAGGAGGGCACCAAGTTGCCCAATAATTAACGATGACCCATTTCCCTTTATATTGAGATAACGTATGCCGCTTACCGCTTGTATCAGTCAACACGAAGGATTCAGCAGCACTTGCTGCCCCACAAAAAAACAACAGGGATAACACCAACAATACTGAAAATAATCGGGAGTTTGAAAACGGTTTTATGTTAGCCATGGTCATTTACGAATAGAAAGTGACAAAAAAAAAATTAGGTTTTAATATAACGTAACGTATCGAGCACCGCAGGTGAAACTAGCATGCCACTTAGTCTTAAATTGCCGCAGTTAGATAATAACCCAATTTTGTTGGCAGAGACCCGCCCGCAGAAAATTGAGAGCTTTATCAGCAATCTTCCATTTGGAGACCCTATTAGGGCCGCAACGGACTTGATCGAAGAACTGCAAACCCTCAATAGCCAAAAGGTAGCCTATTCCAATCGCATGAACGCGCTGGAACTTTATCGCCCGGCCGCCTTGCAAATATTTCAGGATTTGTTGCCTCACTTCAGCAATACCAGCTTGCCGATTTCCAGGAATGAACAAGCATTTGTAGATACAGCAGCACAGTTATGGCAAGAGTTCGCACTTGGCTATAAAGCTGCATTGATGGAATTGCAAAATAAAATCCTCAGCATCAATAACGCAAAATCCACTGCACTGGTCGTCCAACGCGCCATCCATGCCATCAAAGAG
>JAKOWL010000022.1 GCA_029781535.1 Pseudomonadota bacterium | reverse complement strand
CCGACCGCATAAATTACAGGACCCTAATGGACCCCGCAAGGGGAAAAATGGGGGGACAGCATCCCTCCAAGGGTGGTCTGTCCCCCATTTCACAGGAGACAGACATGAACAATCTACAACCGTACCTTATAGAAAGTGCACACCCTCAAACTTACAACTTCCCCCGGCTCAAGCACCTGCCCGTTCGTGAGCAGCCGGCTTTCCGGGTAAGCAAGGATTCAGATGCATGCAGTCTGGCTGAATTGTTGGCAGTCATCATTGGTGGTTCAAATCAAATTGAGTCCGCTGAACAGCTGCTTACACAATTTGGCACGATCCAGAAAATTGCCCAGGCACATGTGAATGAGATTGCCAAAGTGCCGGGTATTAGCAACTTGACTGCACTGCGGCTCAAAGCAGCTTTGGCACTTGGACGTAAGCTCCTTCAACCAGAAGATGAACGCCCAACAATTCATTCACCTGGAGATGCTGCTCAAATCTTGATGCCGATGCTGGCGCATCGTGAACAAGAATTCATGGTTGTGATGCCGCTTGACACACGCAACCGCATGTTGGATGTGATTGAGATATATCACGGATCGCTTAATTCCTCGATGGTGCGGGTTGGCGAGTTATTCAAACCAGCACTGCAGCGGAATGCGGCGGCTATCTTGATCGCACATAACCATCCCAGCACAGATCCCACACCCAGTCCCGAAGATGTCAGCGTGACTCGTGCCATTGTCCAAGCCGGCAAACTTTTGGATGTGTCAGTCCTGGACCATTTGGTCATTGGATTATCACGATGGGTGTCCCTGAAGGAAAAAGGGTTGGGATTTTCATAATCCACAGGAGATAAAAATGGATCAACTACCTACACTACAACAACTTGAATACCTTGAATCTGGTTTCGAGGTGTCCAAAATTCTGGCGCATGCTGGGTTTTCAATGGAAAAGCCGGCGTTTTCAATCACATGGGGACAAATCGCTGAAGAAATTGCTCACACACTGGCCGATCATGGTTTACCTCCAGATCGATTTGAAGAAGACTTTTTAATCGACTTGGTGCAAGGAATCCAGAAAGTTCTTCAGAACGATGATGTACTTTTCTGGCGCAATTGCATTCGTGCCTATACCTCGGATCAACCCATTCTCAGAGCTTTGATGAACTCGCAGAACGAGGATGATGACGAAGGCTCCCTCACTGAGCAATACGAAAATGCAATTCGCTTAGGGGATGAAGAGGCATATTGGCCAGATGGTGGTGCATCAGCCGATTTATTCGACGAATTCTAGACAGACTCAGACACGCAGCTTTTTAAAACCTGCGTGTCTGATACTACAACAAGGAGATACAGAATGACATGCAAAGTGACTGTTCAAAAGAATACTTTTTCTGAAAGTCTGGCAATTGTTGGGCGAGCGGTAGGTTCTCACTCCCATCTACCGATCTTATCGAACATTTTGCTCAGTAAGGATGAGGATCAGCTTCGCCTCTCGGCTACCGACTTGACCGTGGGTGTCA
>JAKOWL010000018.1 GCA_029781535.1 Pseudomonadota bacterium | reverse complement strand
ATTAGTATTCACATGTGCGGGCAGTTTCGTAACCAGCGTCAATAATAAGCAATTGCGGGCATATCTGGGGTCAACACTTTTATTCGACACAGGCGCATTGGCATTTGCTCCCTCAACCGATGTTGCTTGGAAACTGACTGTAACGATTTACAGGACAGGTTCAGCAGCGCAGGGCAGTGTGGCTGAATTTGCGGCAGGCGGCGCGGTATTGATCTCAGATGTTCAGTTAGGCGGCGGAACTGAAGACTTCACGACTAATCTTGTTTTTAAATTAACCGGCCAGGCTGGAGCGTCAGATGAAATCTTTCAGGATTTAATGATCTCAGAATGGCATCCGGCAGGCAGTTAAGAGGATTTATGACACAGAATCAGGCAAGCGATTTGATCACCAATATTCGGCAATCGGCATCATCGCTGATTGGAACATTAAACGAATTTCGCGCAGCACAAGCGGCGTATGTCGGCTTCGATGCGGCCAACACTTTGACGCCGGATCAATTCACCGGAGCCAATGAGGGCTTAACGCCAGAAGATATTTCAACAGCAGTTGTCACCATTGATAGCGTTCTGACCGGACTCAACGCCAAAACCATTGGCGACGTTTACAAAATCAAACTCTGAGAGGATTACAAATGAAAGTTACCCTGAAGACTTTACAGGAATCATATAAACAGCTAACCCTGCTTTGTTCGCAGGAAATCCCAAAAGGGCAAGGCAAGATTGCCTATAAACTTGGCCGCATCAAAGCAGATGTTGATAAAGAGATTCGCGGATTCAACACAGAGATCGAGCGCATCTGTAAGCAATACGATTGGCGATTGAAGCCAAATGGCGAAGTGGTATGGCTGGACGAAACCCGCGAAGATAAGATCAAGCCAGAAGATATTGATCTGTTCAACAAAGAAATTAACCAAATCGGCGAAGACACTTTTGCCAATGAGCCATTCTTAGACAGAGCAACACCGTTCACCCTTGAAGAGCTTGATCCGGTATTCGCTTTGACCGGCGAAATGTGCGCTGTTTTGGGCTGGCTGATTGTGGATAAGG
>JAKOWL010000203.1 GCA_029781535.1 Pseudomonadota bacterium | reverse complement strand
CCTTCAACATTTCAGCAAAACCCAGGATGGCGCTCAGCGGGGTGCGCAATTCATGCGAAACGATCGCCACAAAGGTATCTTTCATTTTCTCGAGTTCGGCTTCCCGGGAGATATCGCGAAACACGGTCACAGTTCCGATGTTTTCGCCCGCGGTATCCTGCACGCGTGCGATGCTCGTGGAAAGTGTCTTCCCTGCCCATTCGATGCGAAAGCCAGGCAAAGTATCCTGTGGATTCTCGATCAGAGCCATTAGTTTTCCGCGGTGTGCAGCGGATAACTGCGCATTCTCAATAAGCTGATCGAACCGGATTCCCATCAGGTTTGGCAAAGGCGTCTCCGTAAGCTGACTGAGAGCGGGGTTGGCCAGGATGGCAACGTTATTTGAATCGAACACAATGACGCCATCCGCGATGGAATTGAGAATTGCCTGGTTGCGTCCCGCCAGGACCAATTCGCGCGCGAGGGCATTTGCCAGTTCATGAGTCTTTTGCTCAACAAGATGGTCCAGATTTGTATTGATCTCACGCAAATCTTTCAAAGCCTGTTCGAGGCTCCGCGCTGACAGCCAGGATAGGAGAGCTATCAAAAAGAAACCCACCATGGCAAACGAGTTCAAAGGGGTTCCAGATATTCTTGCGAGGATGCTGATTTCAATGGAACCAAATACCGCGAACATGAAACTAAAAGAAGGCCTTAAGAGAATACTTGCCATAATAATGGGCACGGTGAAAACAAACAGGCTGCGCCCATTCGCCAGTTCTGCCTCGGAGTCTGAAAAAGCAAAAATGATCATTAAGAACAATAGGAAAAGGGAGCTGGCTACCCAGCCCGGAAGATGTTGATTACGATTAAGAAGGTAGAAAACTACTGTTCCCAACAGCAAACCGACTGCTGCTGCCAGTCCAAGCCACAGGTTATTTATATCCTTAATGACTGCAAATGCTGACGAGAAAAGCACTACGACCAGTGTGACAAGCGAGAGGAATGCGACTCCTGTCAGCAAAATGTTTAGCAGCTTACGCCGCCGCCTGTCATCCGGATCAGACGATGGCACGTCTGTCAATCGACTT
>JAKOWL010000174.1 GCA_029781535.1 Pseudomonadota bacterium | reverse complement strand
CCTGACATCGACTTTAATCGTTCTATTTCCGCCAACCCGCTCAAACTCCCTCTCTTGCAATACACGCAGCAACTTCACCTGAAAAGCCGGTGAAGTATCACCTATCTCATCCAGAAACAAAGTCCCGCCATGCGCTTGTTCAAACCGGCCTTTCCGTTCTTGCAACGCCCCGGTGAATGCGCCCTTTTCATGGCCAAACAGCTCGGATTCCAGCAATGTTTCTGTGAGTGCCGCACAATTAACCTTGATGAAGGGCTTATCTTTGCGAGATGATAAGAAATGAATTGACCGTGCTATCACTTCCTTGCCGGTGCCTGATTCCCCACGCAACAACACCGTGCTGTTCCCAGGTGCTGCCATGTGTACATCTGCAAACACCTCTTTCATCCGTTTAGATTGACCTATTACATTATCTATACTGTATTTGCCTGCCAGTTCTTTTTGCAAGCGTGATTTTTCCCGTATCAGTTGCTCCCTGTCGTTAGTTACCTGCTGGTTTAAGTGGATTGCCTGACCAATCAAATTGGCCATCATCGTTAATAGCTGTAGATCATTCTCAAACACGCCACGTCTCTCAGCGGCAAATCTCTCAAAAGACAGGACACCAACACACTCGCGGCCAATCTTGATAGGCACCCCCAAAAATGCAATCGCCTTGCCTTCGATGGTACGGCGTGCACCAGTGCGATTCAGAAATAGCGGTTCACGCACTAAGTCCGGGACTACTGCAGGGATCCCCGTTTGGAAAATTTTACCTGTAATACCCTCGCCAACCTTGAATCGCGCTCGGGCAATTTCATCCTTGCTGAACCCTACTGAAGCGAGAACGCTGAGATAATCAGATCCCTCCCGGGTGCAAACCATTCCGCGTTGCATACCGAGATGTGTGGCTACTACGTTCAACGCTTGGCGCAAAGTCTTGTGCAAATCCAAAGAAGAACTGAGTATTTTGCCAATTTCATATATCGTTACCAAAGCCACATGGCTGGAATCCGACAAAGTGGACATTATTTATCCCAAAATATGATGTAGTAAAAGTTAATCAGCAATATTCATGCCGATGATGATATCGACATTTACGTAAACTTACTTATCCTGAGATTACTGTGCCATCTCACCATGTAACGATCACATAAAGAGGCATGTTGCCGGTATTTTTGCGTATTCTTCATTGCAGAAATGATTGGTCTGGAATCCGCATCTAGATTCACTTGTAGCGCAATGGTTTTGATAATGAACGCGTGCGAGGATAATCGAAGAGGCGAAAAATATCGTATTGTTCGCGAAAAAATAAAAAAAACGCCCATCGAGCGTCTAATTTTTTGGCGGAGAAGGAGGGATTCGAACCCTCGATACGCTATTCACGTATGCCTGATTTCGAGTCAGGTACATTCAACCACTCTGCCACTTCTCCAACATCGGCTCATTATAGCCTGCGGCTCATTCGAATAATAGCGGGATACTCCAACTGCAACCTTTTTACTGCCAACAAAAATCCGTTCAAGATGAACAGATAGCAGATTAAAACCATGCAGATTATAAAAATATAAATACTGGCAAATTTAGCCAATTATCACCCTTTTAATTTATAGATTGAAAAACCTCCTCATCTGTTACTCTGTATTAGCTGATGTCTTAACATCATGATTACAAAACACTTTTAATAAATAATTTACACATAGTGGCGAAATATCAAACAGATTCACAACACTTTGATGAAGTATCAGCGATTTATAAAGAAATAGGTGTAAAATACGCGTGCAACTTATTGATTTTTATAGGTATAAAACTTGGCTTGTTTTTTGCTTTTAGTTTGTTGAATATAAAACTGCAATTCAGGAATGAAGTCACTTACAAAAATGGTTAGCAACTTGGCAATAGGAGCTGAGAAATGACGCTATCACTATTTAGCGCCAATTGGTATCGTATTGCCCCGCTCAAACCCAGATTGCGCGATGCCATCAGCATACGGCGTCAGCACTGGCGTGACCAACTTTGGTATTTTCTGAAAGACGAAGTAACGGGCCGTCAGCACAGAATCAATACTTCCGCCTATCAATTTATTGGCCGGTGCAACGGCAAGTTAACTGTCCAGCAAGTTTGGGATGCCATACTGCTGAACCATGGTGATAATGCGCCAACACAAGATGAAGTGATCCAGTTGCTGGTTCAACTCAACCAGCTCGAGTTGCTTCAATGCGAACAAACCCCTGATAGTGATGGCCTATTCCGCCGCCGCGATGAGCGCGCCAAACAAAAGCGTCGCGCCCTAGTTAACCCCTTCGCCATGCGCATCCCTATCGGGAACCCTACGCCTTGGTTAAACAAACTCAGCCCAATAGCGAACGCGCTATTCAGCCCAGCAGCATTCATGATCTGGCTGGCGATAATGTTAATTGCCATACTCATAGCCGCCAGTGAATGGGACAAGTTGCTGGCACATGCCAGCCTGCACATGCTGACTCCACGCTATCTGACCATGACTATGATCTGCTTTCCAATCATCAAGGCTCTGCACGAGACTGCTCACGGGTTGGCGGTACGCAAATGGAACGGCGAAGTACACGAATTCGGCATATCCCTGCTGGTTCTAGTACCAGCTCCGTATGTCGATGCATCGGCAGCATCAGCCTTCACAGCCCGTAGTCAGCGAATCGCAGTTGGCGCCGCAGGCATTATCGTGGAAATGACATTGGCCGCCATCGCGCTGCTCATCTGGCAAAACGTTCAGCCCGGCTTAATACAAGACATTGCATTCGTAGTCATGTTTATTGGCACGGTCTCAACTTTGCTCTTTAACGGCAATCCGCTACTGCGCTTCGATGGCTATTACGTGCTGTCCGACCTGCTGGACATCCCAAACCTTGCCACGCGCAGCAGCCAATACTGGAACCACCTGCTGACACATTATCTGCTGAGAGCTAATCCAGAACTTCCACAGATGGCTAAGGGCGAGCATAAATGGTTGCTGCTTTATGCGCCTTTGTCATTCATCTACCGTGTAATCATCTCCATCACGATCGTGTTTTGGCTTGGCGGAAAATGGTTTTTGCTCGGGTTGATAGCCACGTTATATCTGGGGTTCACATTGCTGCTCAAACCTCTGGCGAAATGGTCAGCTCAAGCGATGTCTTCGGCTAACCCAGGGCAAGACTTGGCCCGCACTCAACGCGCATTAGGATTTCTTGCCATTAGTGCATTCCTGATCTTATTCGTCGTGCCTTTCCCATTCTCAACCAAGGCGCCTGCCGTTGTCTGGCTGCCTGAACAGGCTCAGATCCGCCCGCAAATTGATGGCTTCATTAAAGCTTTACCTATGCCGGATGGCGCACAAGTCAAGGCAGGCGATCTGGTGGCAGTCATGGAAAACGCTGATCTGTTAAAAGCACGCGATAAACTAATAGGTCGCCTGGAAGGATTGCGCGCCGATCAATTCCAGATGCTGTTGAAACAACCTGCAAAAGCACAAAACATCGCAGAGGAAATCTCCAGCGTCGAAAAAGAACTCGCTTATACCGAGACACAAATATCCCAGCTCAACATTTATGCTCAGACAGCAGGAAAACTTGTCATGCCTCATCAGGCAGATGTGTTGGGCTCGTTCATTCACCGCGGCGCAAACCTGGGTTACGTATTTGAAAGCACCGCCGTACGTGTAAGAGCCGCCGTACCTGAGGAAGATGCATATCTAGTAAAAAACAATACCAGCTCAGCAAAAGTCTGGATGATAGAAACACCTGATGTCAAAACGCCCGTGCAAATGACGATGGATGTGCCTGCTGCCACACGCATGCTACCTAGCTCAGCGCTGGGTGATCGTGCCGGCGGCCCTTATGTGACTGACCCCACAGACAAAGAAGGCGACTTGGCCTTAGAGCCGGTTTTCCTGTTCGACCTCAAGCTGGATGGCTCGACCATGCAACGTGTCGGCGGCCGGGCCTGGGTACGTTTCGATCATGGCTTCATGCCGCTGGGGGCACAGCTGTATAAACATGCGATGCAATTGTTCATTAAAAACTTCGAGCCTTCCTCATGAACGCGAGCATAGAT
This sequence comes from Pseudomonadota bacterium, assembly GCA_029781535.1. Taxonomy (GTDB): domain Bacteria; phylum Pseudomonadota; class Gammaproteobacteria; order Burkholderiales; family Methylophilaceae; genus Methylophilus. The sequence continues at coordinate 8,134 of JAKOWL010000174.1, read as the reverse complement.
AAATTACCCGTTCCAGGACTGCTTTGGGGCACATACCCAGAACGCCGCAATAACGCCCAAAACAAAGGGCGCGCATTATCCTGGCTGCAAACATGGGCTGACCATCTTGAACTGCCCGAAACCAGAAAGGCGAAACGATTCGTCACCCAGGTCCATACACAGCAGGCCGCTATACTGCAATTAAGCCCGGATGAATTCAAAGTTGAAATCAACTTACTCCGTTCTAGTCTGCAACGCGATGGCTTTTCAGACCAACATCTAGCTAAAGCTTTCGCGCTGCTGAACCAGGCATTGCACCGTACGCTGGGTATTCAGTTATTCGATACCCAACTGATTGCAGCACGCATCATATTAAAGAACCGTTTAGCAGAAATGGCTACCGGTGAAGGAAAAACCATTGCCGTTGCCTTAGCTGCCGCTACGGCCGCCTTAGCCGGCGTGCCCGTGCACGTCATCACAGCCAATGATTATCTGGCACAGCGCGATGCAGATGGCTTGCGCATGTTCTATAACGATCTGGATATCTCGGTAGATGCGGCCATTCAGGGACAAAGCGAAGAGCGCCGCCATCAGGCTTATGCGTGCAACATCACATACTGCACCGCCAAAGAGCTGGTATTCGATTACCTTCGTGACGGCCTGCAGCGCGAACGTAACCCACTGCGCTGGCGCGCAGAACAGCTGTCCGGAACACCCAAGGCAACATCCCTGTTACGGGGTTTGTGCATGGCAATCGTCGACGAAGCTGACAGTATCCTGATAGACGAGGCCCGTGTTCCTCTCATCTTGTCTGCAAATACCAGGGACAATCAGGAAAAACTACATTACAGCCAGGCAATCACCTTGGCACATGCGTTAAACCCTGAGCTTGATTACATCCTGGATACCGAACATCTTCAAGCAAGATTGACTAACGCAGGCCGCGAGAAACTTGAAAGCATCGTTCACAAAATGGAACCAGTCTGGCATAACCGCCTGCACCGCGAAGAGACTGTGTGTCAGGCGCTAGCCGGCTTGCACCTGTATCAACGTGACCGTCACTATCTGGTACATGAAGGCAAGATCTTGATTATTGACGAAAATACAGGCCGAATTGCCGAGGGAAGAGCATGGTCACGCGGCCTTCATCAGATCATTGAAATGAAGGAAGGCTGCAAACTCAGTTCCGCGCTCAACACGCTATCCCAAATCACCTATCAGCGACTCTTCCCTCGCTATTTGCGGCTCGGCGGGGTAAGCGGCACGCTAAAAGAATCCCGCCGCGAGCTATTTGGCACATACGGCCTGCGGGTCAATACTGTGCCTTTGCGCTCCCCCTGCAAACGTACTGTCTACCCGACACGCCTATTCAACGATCAGCAATCACTTTGGCAAAATCTGGCAGAGCGGATTTCCGAGCTGCAGAGCCTTGGACGCCCTGTCCTGGTGGGCACCGAGTCAGTGGCAGATTCAGAAACGCTTTCCAGAATACTTTCCAACGCATCTATCCGGCACGAGGTGCTGAATGCACGCCATGATGAGGCCGAAGCCAGCATCATTGCTAAAGCAGGCATACCCGGCACCGTCACCATCACAACCAATATGGCTGGTCGCGGCACAGACATCTCGTTAGGCGATGGCGTCACCGAATCTGGAGGGCTGCATGTCATCAGTTGCCAGATCAATGCGTCGAAACGTATCGACCGCCAACTGGCCGGGCGTTGCGCACGTCAGGGTGACCCAGGAAGCGTGGAGACATGGGTTTCACTGCAAACCACCCTACTCCGTAAAAGGCTTCCTCGCTGGATAAAGTCCGCACTGTTGCAAAATTCATACTTTTCATCGGCAGGCACAGCTAATTTTCTCATCCAACTTGTGCAAAAGATGGAAGAGCGGCAACATGTCCTGCAACGCAGGAAAATGTTAGCAAAAGAAAAACACATGGAACACCATCTTAGCTTCGGGGTACATCATGATTGATCTGATGAACACCTCGACTCATACCGGCCCTATCAAGGAAAGCTTTCTGCCTCGTTCCTTAACGGCGCCAGAAACTGGTGTGGCGACACAGCTTGAAACCGATAACGATCCGATCGCTTCACGCGAAGAGACGCACAAGCACTCGAACAACACTTCGTATACTGATGCCAAGCTGCTATCAGTCAGCAGCGATCCCGTCAATTTCGAGATCATGCAAGCTTTTCTCAAGCAGTCCGGTTATACCAATATCGTGCCCGTCTACGATCTGAACGATGTATATGACCAGATCCATGTAGTACGCCCCGATATCATCCTATTTGACAACATGTCTATCAGTGAGAGTGAATTTGGTATTTTAGAAAAAATCCAGGCCAACAAGAAAATACGCCAAGTTCCAATCGTTATTCTGACAGCACAGACAGAACTCTCGGCCAAACTACGGGCACTGGAGCTCGGCGTAGTGGAAGTACTGCCAAAACCGGTCAACTCGAATGAGCTTGCTCTGCGTCTGCGCAACATTCTGTCAGTCAGAACCCATCAGAATCGCCTAGCCAACTACGACCCCCTCACCCACCTGCCTAACCGGGAGAGTTTCATCACACGTCTGGATTGGGCGCTCAAGTACTCCAAACGATATGAGACATCCGGTGCGATGCTGCTGGTGAATCTCAATCGGTTCAAGAACATCAATGACGCACTGGGACCAACCTCCGGCGACCGCCTGCTTAAAGCTGTCGCGGACAGATTACAGGATACGCTCAGAAAAAGTGACATGGTTGCCAGGTTCGAGAATGAAAGTTCTGAAGCCACACTCTCCCGTATCGGCGGCGATGAGTTTTCGGTACTACTGCCGGTGATTACTCATCCGGAGGATGCTGCTGTAGCCGCCCAGCGCATTCAGACACAGCTCGAAAAACCATTCCAGCTCGGAGACAAGGAAGTCTATGTATCATGCCATATCGGCATCTCCGTATTCCCAAACGATGGCAATTCCAAAGATGCCATCCTGCATGCAGCAGGTGCATCACTGCATCAGGCAAAACTGGAAGGCAAGAATGGGTATAAGTTCTATGCTGGCAGTCTGAACGAAAAAGTGGTCCATCGCCTTGCGATGGAAAATCAAATGCATAAGGCCTTGGCTGAAAAACGGTTCTTTATACATTACCAGCCAAAAATCGACTTCAAGACCGGAAATGTCATTGGCGCTGAAGCCTTGATACGTTGGGAGTGCTGCCAACGCGGCTATATCAGCCCTGCCGAGTTCATCCCAGTCGCGGAAGAGACTGGGCTGATTCTACAGATTGGCGACTGGGTCATCAACGAAGTCTGTATGCAGATTAACCAATGGATAGCAGCCGGAATTACTCCGCCAAGGATAGCCATCAATGTTTCCAGCATGCAATTCAAGCAAATGAAGTTTTTGGAGCAATTGCAGGCTACGCTTGAATCTCATCAAGTCGAATCCAGATTCTTGGGGATCGAGCTGACTGAAAGCACGCTGATGGACAACGTAAACGAGATTGCCGAGCTGTTCAGCAATCTCAGGAAAATGGGTGTCAAAATCGCTATCGATGATTTTGGCACAGGTTATTCATCATTAAGTCATCTCAAGAAATTACCGCTGGACGAACTCAAGATAGACCGCTCATTCGTGATCGGCATCGGCAAGGAAAAAGACACTGAAGCCATCATCATGGCCATCATAGCCATGGCACATAACCTAGGACTGTCCGTTATTGCTGAAGGGGTCGACCAAGAGCAACACGTGCAATTCCTTAACCAACACGGCTGCGATGGGTATCAGGGTTATCTTTTCAGCAAGCCGGTCCCGGCATCAGAATTCAGCGATCTATTGAGTTCTGTCAATACGAATGGACAGTATTTGAGATATCAAGAAGATTGTTCTGATGCCGTTAATCAATCACACAAAACAGTAGATAAATAAGGAATCATCCACAGTGCCAGATAACGAAGCCACCACGCCAGAAATGCCAGCCAATAAGGGCCAGTCCGTCACGGCTGCGCACGCGGCGGATCGCTGGTTACAGGCATACTGCGGACGTAATCCGGAAGCAATCGAAGGCGTTGTGATGCTGCTGGACGGCAACCCGCCAGAGCTGGAGAAAAAGGCGCAATGGCCAATGCCGCGTCCATTGAGCCTGACGATGTCCAGTACGACAAAAGCCACCGTTCAAAGGATGCAGCCCATCACTATCATCCCAGGTGTGAACGAACAAGGAGAAGAACCGTACTGCATCCTGGGTGTGCCATTACAGTCTTCAACACGGACGCTTGGCGCAGTTGTCATCGCAGTCCGCACTATCGATAGCAAGATCACCACTTCTCTGCTTAACGAACTGGGGCAAGCAGTTGTCGCTCTGGTGGCGACCCTCAATGCCCTACCTGTCACAACAAGACCTGCTGATGCAGCAAAATTGCTGCAGATGCAAGCAACGTTTTTAAGCAACCCGGCACTTGCAAATGCTGCTAGCGCTTTCGCCAGCGAACTTGCAGATATGCTCAAATTCAACCGCGTCACGATTGGCATGCTGGAACACAGCGATATTCGCATTATCGCCATGTCCCATACTGCTGATTTCAAGAGCGAGCAAGAATTGCTGCGCCTCTTATCCGCCGCCATGGAAGAATCCGTCGACCAGGCTGCCACTATCACCTACCCAACATCGGAAGAAGGCTTATCGCGCATCAACCTTGCGCACGCAGCCCTGACCAAAAGAACTGGCAATGCGACATGCTGCATCCCGCTCGTCAGCAATCATCAGATTATCGGTGCCATCAGCCTGGAACACCAAGACATGATACCACCTAGCCCCGAGGCCATCGTATGGTATGAGCATATTGCCTGCCTGGTAGCGCCTTTACTGGAACTGAAACACCAGAACGAACGTCCTTGGTACACGCTGGCATTACAATCGGCAAAGAACTCCTGGCAAAAGCTAAGGAACAATCATCACCACCTGTCTATACTTGCAGGCTCCATATTGGCTTTGGCAGGCCTGATGTTGGTACCAGTTGACTATCGGGTAGGCGCTCCTGCACATGTAGAAGGCGCCATACAGCGCATACTCTCTGCCCCAGCGGATGGATTCATACAGCAAGCGCATGTTCGCCCTGGCGACGCAGTCAAGGCAGGTGACTTACTGATTGAGCTGGCCGACCAGGAACTGATGCTGGAGAAACAGAAATGGGAAAGCGAAATCATCCAGCAGGAAAACAACTTCAGCGCCGCCCTCGCACGCCAAGACCGCACAGAATATGCCATCAGCCAGGCAAAAGCATCTCAGGCGCGCGCTGAACTGCAACTGATCCAGCAGCAGCTGGGGCGCTCGCGCATCACCGCGCCGATTGACGGCATCGTACTGGATGGTGATCTCAGCCAATCGCTGGGCGCGCCTGTAAAACAAGGCGATACTTTGATGACTTTGGCCCCTCGTGACCAGTATCGATTGATGATCGATGTCGATGAACGCGATATCGCCAATGTGAAACTTGGCCAGAAAGGCACACTGGCACTGTCTGCCCAGCCTTCGAAAAAAATCACATTCACGGTGAAACGCATCACACCGGTCGCCTCTATCAAGGAAGGCCAGAACACCTTTGAAGTGGAAGCACAAATTGCGGATAAAGACATTTTGCTCCGCCCTGGTCTGCAAGGCGTAGCCAAGATAGAAGCCGGTTCGCGGCCAATTTTCTGGAGCATGACCCACCGGATTATCGACTGGGTGAAACTGACTTTCTGGTCGTGGGGTGCTTGAACATGTTGATGAGCATTAGATAGGCCAAGATTTTTTAGCCTGTGCACTTGAGATATGAACGATATGAAGATGATGAAAAGATATATTGAACTGATATTGATGCTGTGGCTGGCGCTGCTAGCCATGCCGGCAAATGCTGCCCAGCCATTTGGCTGTCTGATCGAACCATCCCAGGTCGCCGAGATAGGCAGCCAGGTGATAGGGATCGTCGAATCCATCAATGTGGAACGTGGCGATTACGTAAAAAAAGGCCAGGTGCTGGCCGTCCTCAAGGCCGACGTGGAAAAAGCCTCCGTCAACGCTGCCAATGCACGAGCAGAAGCGGATGCCAACATCCGGGCAGCAGCAGCCAGCCTGGATTTCGACAGGCAACGCCTGCGTCGTTCCGAAGGATTACTGACAAAAAATTTCATCTCTAAACAGGCACTGGACCAAGTCAGTGCCGAGACAAAAGTTTCCGAGCAGAAACTTCGACAAGCGCAGGAACAGAAACGTATTGCAGAGCGCGATCTCAGCGTGGCGAATGCCCAAATTTCGCAGCGTGTCATTCGCAGTCCTTTTGATGGCGTAGTAGCAGACCGCTATATGTCCGTTGGCGAGCGAATTGAAGAAAAGCCGCTGGTCAGAGTAGCAAAAATCGATCAGTTACACGTGCAAGTCGTGGTGCCTGTTACCTATTATGGCAAGATAGCAAACGGCAACACCGCCATGGTAATGCCCGACTTTCCTGATGCGCCTGTTGTCATGGCACAAGTATCACTCGTTGATAAGCTGATAGATGCCGCCAGCAACACCTTCCGGGTTCAGCTTGATTTAGCCAACCCGATGTTGGCGCTGCCTGCTGGCCTGCGTTGCAAAGCAGATTTTGGCATTGAATCACCAACTAGTAGCGCTAGTGCGAATAAACCTGCATCGGCAGCGCCAGTCTCCAAACCACAGCCCCCTGCAGTCAAAGCAAACGGCACATCCCCCATTAAGAAAGTGCTTTAGGCTTACTATATGGCTAGACTCTGGGCAAACAGCAAGCAACCTCTCCCCCGCAAAAAAATGCTGGTGGAGGAGCTCGAGCAGCGCATCCTGTTTTCTGCAGATGCAAGCGCCGGCTTACTGGACCCAAGCCAACTCACTCCGGATGCAGAAGTCCGTGTCGTAGACACCCTCACCACGACTGCGGACTCGTCACTGGCATTTACTGACAATACCACCCAGACAAGGCACGAAGTAGTGTTCGTTGATACACGGGTGCAGGATTATCAGTTGCTGGTGAATGATATTCTGAATCAGCAGTCCTCCCCTTCCAAACAAATAGAAGTTGTCCTGCTTGACCCTACGCAAGATGGTATGCAAACCATTCTTAACGCCCTGAAAGACAAGAGCAATGTAGACGCCATCCATCTCATTGCGGAAGGTAACGAAAGTGAAATGTGGCTGGGCAATAGTTTCCTGACACTGGATTCGATTAATGGTGAGTATGCCGATGCCTTCAAGCAATTAGGCAGCAAATTGAGTAATGATGCCGATATCCTTATCTATGGATGTAACTTTGGCCGTGGCGAGGATGGATCGCAGGCAGTATCAACCATTGCCAAACTCACTGGCGCAGATGTCGCAGCCAGTGACGACCGTACTGGCAATGAATCCCAGTATGGTGACTGGGTGCTTGAGGTCAATTATGGCAAGATCAGTACTGATGTCGTCATTTCCAAATGGGGGCAGCAAAACTGGTTTGGCGCACTTGCTACCTTTACTGTCACAAACTTGAATGATAGCGGTGCAGGTTCCTTGCGGCAGGCTATCACTAACGCCAACGGCAGCGTCGGTGCTGATAGCATCACTTTTAGCGTCAGCGGTACCATTCGTTTGCAATCACTATTACCAAATATCACGGACACGGTATCGATCAATGGCGCTTCAGGTGGAAACCCAAGCATCACTCTCAATGGCGATTCAAATAATGACGGCACCGCCGATATTGCGAGCGGATTGGTCATCAGCGGCACCTCAGCCAATGGCTCAACCATACGCGGCTTGATATTCCAGAAATTCACTTCCGAAGGCATCGCCATTGCGGGCAGCAACAACAATACCATCGCCGGCAACTGGTTCGGTCTGAATTCAGCTGGCACAGCTGCATCAAGCATCAACATCGGTATCAATATCTGGAACTCTAACAATAATATTATCGGCGGCAGCACTTCTGCCGACCGTAACGTGGTTTCAGGTGGCACGAACGTTGGTATTTCCATTAACACCAATAACGGTACAAGTACAGGAAACATCGTCAAAGGCAACTACATTGGCACGAACGCTGCCGGCACGGCGGCAGTGGGCAATGCCGGTCAGGGTATTTGGGTCAATGCCGCCAACAACACCATAGGCGGCACTGTAGCAGGTGAAGG
>JAKOWL010000160.1 GCA_029781535.1 Pseudomonadota bacterium | reverse complement strand
CCTTCAGCCCCGTCTCCTCATGCACCTCGCGGACAGCCGCTTGTAACGGGGTTTCATCCTCTTCCAGACTACCTGTCACAGATTGCCAAAAGCCGGCTTTATCCGCACGCTCCAACAACAACACTTCCAATTGAGGGGTGTAGATGAGCACAAGCGCAGATGTTGGAGCTTTATATTTCTTTTCCATAATTTGAATAGCGTCTTTTGTCAGACAGCCACATAGGAATATGGCCCACGGACATTCTATCAAGTTTCGTCATGACAAAACCGGTCAGAAAATGTAATTGCAAGGTTATTGTAAGCTTGGGTTGTTATATTAGCGCTCCAATGTTCAGATTGTTTTTTGATTTATGTTAAAAATCATTAAGTTACATACAAGAGCACTATTCCTGGCTGGTACAGTGGCAACCTGCGCCCCGCATGTATATGCTGATTGTGCAAGCGATTTGCCACCCGCGACACTTTCCATGCAAGCTGCTACAGAACGCTTGATTTCCTGTAATCGCGACCTGATCGAAGCCAGACGTGCGGTTGCAAGCGGCGAAGCAGATGTGCTCGTGGCCGGGGAACGTCCTAATCCAAACCTGACCCTTGGGGTAGGAAGTGTGAGTCCTAGATATGGAATAGGTGCTGGTAACTATTGGGATAAGACCTTTGATACTTCTGTACGCTATGAACAATTGTTTGAACGAGGTAACAAACGTGAGCTACGCGTTAAAAGCACTGAAAATTTAGTGCGTGCCGCCAAGGAAAATTTGCGTGGTGTCGAAAAACAGCAACACATCCTATTAAGCAATTTGATGGTGGATCTAGCTGCATTGGACGCAAGAATCACGCTGCTGACAGAGGTGACGGACCTGGATAAGCAGGCGCTGCAAGCCAGCACCAAACGTTTTGAAAAGAGCGATATCCCCAAATTGGATGTAGACCGCCAAAATTTAGACATGAATCGTGCCTTGATTGATCTGAAGCAGGCAAAAACTGCCCAGCAGGCAAAAAATATCGAATTGGCAAAATTGCTGGGCTGGGAAAACTATACCGGTCAATTCATGGTAGATAAAACCGTATTAGATGTAAGCCCGGATTCCCCAAAATCATTCGAGCCGACACTGTACCCCGAGGTAAAAGCGGCACAGGCCCGGGTTGATTCTGCAACTGCAGCACGGGATTTGGCGCTGGCACAAAAAACGCGCGACATCACAGCCGGACTGCAGTATGACCACTGGCCAACTAGTGCGAACAATACCAACGGCACCGGGGATACGGTAAGCGTCACGATAGGTATCCCGTTATATGTTAACCATCAATATGAAGGTGAGCTGGCTCGCGCTACTAGCGACTTGGATTCGGCGAATGAATACCTGCAAAGGACCAAAGGGTTCGTTGCATCTGAATGGCATCGGCTGACTCAACAAGTGGAAAACGCGAATGAACGGCTGAACCTGTTACAGCAAAATCAGCTGCCAAAGGCCGAAGAAGTAACGAGCAACATTGATTTTGGCTACAAAAAAGGAGCCATCGATTTGCTGGATTTACTCGATGCGAAACGTCTTTTAAGGCAGACCAAGCTAGATGTACTGGACGCCAAAGCAGATTTGGCACGCTCAATTCTAGAACAAAACGAATGGATCAGAAGCAATGCAACTTCAACACAATAAGCCATATATTTTAATCAAATGGTCAATGATCGGCCTGCTGACCATAGCGATAACTGCCTGTTCAAAACATGAGGAGACTGGACAGTCAGACATCGATGCCTGGTTACCCAAAGTAAAAGGCAACACGCTCGAATTTGATAAAAAGTCACCCATCCTGCAAAAAATTCAAACCATAAAAATCGTAAAAGGCGATAAAAGCGTATTGAAGCTGCCTGGTCACCTAGTATGGGATGAAGATCATACAGCGCGTATATCACCTCCAGTATCAGGACGGCTGCAATCAATTCTGGTAGAGGTTGGCGCAAAAGTAAGCACTAACCAACCGCTGGCATATTTAAATGCGCCAGACATCGGCGTCGCACAGGCTGACGCTGCAAAAGCGCGTATCGACCTGGCACAGGCAGAACGAAACTATGCCAGAAATAAGGAATTGGCTGATGCCGGAATCATCGCCGGCAAAGAACTAGAGTTGGCGAATGCCGAGCTGAGCAGGATGCGTGAGGAAGCACAGCGGACAACCGTTCGCATCAAATCATTAGGCGGCAGTTCGAATATTGACCAACAATACATCATGCGCAGCCCTATCAACGGCATTGTAGTAGAACGCAACACCACACCGGGCTTGGAGTGGAATCCTGGTCAAAACGACAAACCTTTGTTCATCATTTCCGACCCGGACTATTTGTGGGTCTGGATAGACGCCCCTGAAGCCAATCTGAACGACTTCCGCACAGGCCAGATTATTGAGCTTGGTGCAGAGCCCTTCCCAAACCAGACATTTCAAGCAACTGTAGATTTTGTTGGTGACGCCCTGGATCCTGTCACCCGCACCTTAAAAGTACGCGCAAAAATCCATAATGCAGAACATTTACTGAAAAGTGAAATGTATGTACAGGCATACTTGAAGAAACAAAACGAGCAACTGCTGGACATCCCAGCAAAAGCTGTATTCCTGAAGGATGGGGTACAGATGGTATTTGTCAGAACTGCAGATGGAATCTTCCAGCGCAGGCAGATTCAGCCAGTCACCATCAATTCTGACTGGGTCTCGATAAAAGACGGGTTGGCGAATGGTGATGAAGTTGTTTTGGATGGCAGCATATATCTCGAGAAAGTCATCGAAGAGAGCAACCCAAACAGCTCTGCAGAAAAATCAGGCGCATAAGGTAATCCAACATGCTAGATAGAATCGTACGTTTTGCACTTACCCAACCGGTATTCGTGGTATTGGGTGTAGCGCTGTTTGTCATTAGCGGTCTTTTCGCATTCCAGAACTTGCCAATTGAAGCCTTTCCCGATGTTTCTGACACCCAGGTCAACATCGTTGCCTTGTATCCTGGACGGGCAGCGGAAGAAGTAGAAAAACAAGTGACGATTCCCATCGAGAATGCGATGTCCGGTATGCCAAATACGGTACGTATGTTCACACATACGCAATTTGGCTTGTCGTTCATGATGATTACCTTTAACGACAAACCCACCGATAAAGAAGCGCGGCAAATGGTTTTCGAGCGGTTGCGGAATGTGGACTTGCCAGAAGGTGTGGAACCGGATGTTGCACCCCTCTCCACTTCTATTGGCGAAATTTTTCGCTTCCGCTTGCAAGGCGACCACCTGACACCTCGCCAGCTACGCGAAACAGAAGAATGGGTGGTTGAAAAAGCATTGCGCAAAGTGCCTGGTGTAGCCGATGTGGTCTCCATGGGCGGAGCCATCAAGCAATATGAAGTAAACCCTGACCTGGCGAAAATGCGCGACCAGAAAGTTTCGCTTAACCAGTTATTCACCGCGCTCTCGCGTGCCAATGCCAATGCCGGCGGCGGCGCAGTCACTCAAGGGAGCCAGCAATTCCTTGTGCGATCGCTGGGAACATTCACTACCTCCGCAGACATTGAACGGGTCGTTGTAGGGGACAATGGACATGGTGTGCCCGTGCTGTTAAGGGATGTCGCCAATGTGCATGAAGCAAACGCACCGGTGCAAGGCCTGGTAGGCCAGAACGATACCGACGACATTGTGAATGCGGTGGTATTGATGCGCAAAGGCGAGAACCCTTCCGAGGTATTGATAGCCATCAAAAATACCATCGCTGAGTTGAATGCCAGCAAATTACCGGTTGGCGTACAGATTAAACCCTATTATGACCGCTCGTGGCTGATTGGCAAAACCCTGCATACTGTTTTCGGGAATCTGGTGGAAGGCGCTCTGCTTGTTACCGTAGTACTTTTACTATTCCTGGGAAATCTTCGCGCCGCTTTGATTGTGGCTTGCATTATTCCATTGGCAGTATTGTCCACCTTCCTTGGCCTCACGTTCCTGCATATGCCAGCGAACCTGTTGTCTTTGGGCGCCATGGACTTTGGTATCATCGTCGATGGTGCAGTGATTGTGGTTGAGAACGTATTCTCCCGACTCGCGCAATTATCTGACGAGCAGAACCATAATATGCGGGAACGCCTTAAAGCCATCTATAAGGCAGTAACTGAAGTAGGGCGCCCAACCTTTTTCTCCATGCTGGTGATCATTGCTGCACACATTCCAATTTTCACCCTGCAGCGTGCCGAAGGCCGTATTTTCGCCCCGATGGCATTCTCCGTCACCTCGGCCTTGATTGGTTCATTGATACTCTCACTGACCTTGGTACCGTTGTTATGTTTTTGGTTGCTGCGAGATCGTATCCCACATCACGATAATCGCCTGTTAACCTGGTTCAAGAATCTATATAAACCAGCATTGGACTGGGCATTGGTGCGTCCAAAACAGATACTAATCGTTGCTGTGATATTACTTGTAGGTGCTTTGGGCTTAGGCCGAACGATAGGTACTGAGTTTTTGCCTGAACTGGACGAAGGCTCAATTTGGGCAAACGTCACCCTGCCTCCCTCGATATCTCCAGAAGCAGCCATGCTGGAAGCACATAAAATTCGCAAGGTACTGCTTGGAGTGCCAGAAGTGAAAAATGTGATTTCCAAAATCGGCCGCCCCGATGATGGTACCGATCCTAAAATTTTTAACGGCGGTGAGTTTTATGTAGAACTCAAACCGGAGAATGAATGGCGTAAAGGACATACCAAGCAGCAGATCATCGATGAGATGGACAATGCGGTTTCCACGCTGCCTGGCGTAGATGCGTCTTTCTCTCAACCGATTCGGGATAACGTGCTGGAAAGCATCTCGCAGATCGATGGACAAGTCGTGATCAAGATCCATGGGGATGACCTGGAAGGTATCAATGCGATTGCCAAGCAAATCATCGACCGGATTACAACGGTCAAAGGCGTGCAGCGCGCGTTTATCGACCGTAATGGTGTATTGCCACAGCAAATCATCGAGATCGACCGTGATGCTGCTGCACGTTACGGCATCAATATCGGCGATATCCAGGATGTCATTGAAACGGCACTGGCAGGCAAGGCTACTACTGAACTATGGGAAGGTGAACGACATTTCTCTGTAATGGTTCGGCTTGCCCAAGCGGATCGCGCCCTGAATAAGATGGAGAACCTGCTTGTTTCCACCCCAGCTGGCAAACAGGTCCCGCTTGGTGAACTTGCGCATTTTAAAGAGACTGCAGGCGCCATGAATATCGCACGCGAAAATGGACAGCGTGTTGCAGCCATTGGGATATTTATCAAAGGCCGCGATATGGGCAGCGTGGTAGCCGATATGCAAACCAAAGTGGGGGCAATGAAGATTCCACCCAGTATGTCCGTGACATGGTCGGGGGAATTTGAGAACCAAGAACGTGCCATGGCTAGACTGTCGGTGGTCGTACCTCTTTCCATATTGATTATCTTTGTGCTTCTTTTCGATGCTTTCGGCTCGTTCAAGAACGCCTTGCTGATAGTGGGAAATATTCCGTTTGCATTGATTGGCGGGATTGTCGCTTTGTTTATCACTGGTATCCCTTTGTCTGTTTCTGCCGCCATCGGGTTTATCGCTTTGTTTGGGCAAGCCGTATTAAATGGGGTAGTGATGGTGTCCGTGTTCAATCAACTCATACAGGAAGGAAAAACATACGAACAGGCCGTCAGGGAAGGGGCGTTATCTAGGTTGCGCACGGTATTGATGACAACCATGCTCGCCATGTTTGGGCTATTACCTATGGCCTTGTCACATGCTATCGGGTCAGAAACGCAACGCCCTCTGGCTGTTGTGGTCATTGGCGGTTTGATCAGTGCCACCATGCTGACGCTATTAGTACTGCCAAGTGTGTATTTATGGGTTGTGAAGAAATACGGTGTAGACAAGCACGAAAAAGAATACATCCTCGACCACTTGAACCAGTAGCCTAATCCTGACGCTGAAAAAGCCAGTAGAGTTTTTGCTATCACTGGCTGTTTACCAAAATTGGTGCCGGAGAAGGGAATCGAACCCCCGACCTTTTCATTACGAATGAACCGCTCTACCAACTGAGCTACACCGGCATCTTGACTGTTAAACAGACTCCTTTGATGGCGCCTGAGTCAAATTCTTGGGCAAGTGGAACACGACATTCTCAACCACCCCCTGTAGTTCCTGCACCTCATCAGCCCCCATAGTCTGCAAGGCAACAATCACTTCCTTCACTAGCACTTCCGGTGCAGATGCACCGGCAGAAACACCAATCCTACGCTTACCAGCCAGCCATTCAGGCTTCAGATAGCTGGCATTATCCACCATATAGGCTTCCACTCCCTGGTTCTGTGCAACCTCCCTCAGCCTATTGGAATTGGAACTATTTGGCGAACCCACAACAATCACCAGATCGCAGTCTTTGGCCATCACCTTGACTGCATCCTGACGATTTTGTGTCGCGTAACAAATATCATCGCTCTTGGGTGCATGGATATTCGGGAAACGCGTCTTCAGCGCATCCATCACCATTGCCGCATCATCCATCGAAAGGGTCGTCTGTGTGACATAAGCCAGTTTATCAGGATCCTTTACTTCAAGATGTGCAACATCTTCCGGCGTTTCCACCAGATACATGCCACCTTCGGACTGCCCCATCGTCCCCTCGACCTCCGGATGACCTTTATGTCCGATCATGATAATTTCCAAACCGGCTTTACGCATCTTGGCCACTTCCATATGCACCTTGGTAACCAGCGGGCAAGTCGCATCATAAGCAGTCAGGCCGCGCGCTTCCGCTTCTTCGCGCACAGCCTTGGAAACACCATGTGCACTGAATATGACGGTACTGCCTGGAGGAATCTTATCCAGCTCGTTTACGAAAATAGCACCCTTTTGACGCAACTGGTCCACCACAAACTTGTTATGTACCACCTCGTTCCGTACATAGATAGGCGCGCCAAACTTCTCCAGCGCCTGCTCAACAATGATGATCGCACGATCGACACCAGCACAGAAGCCACGGGGGTTAGCTAGCACAATCTCGGGTTTATGGCTCATATTCAGAATACTTGACTTAAAACGCTTCGGGTATAATGACGCAAATTTTAAAGCATTTTGATAATGAAAAATACAGCGACACTTTTAATCACATGCCCTGACACCAAGGGGATTGTAGCCGCGATTGCAAATTTCCTGCTTGAACATAATGCAAACATTTTACATGCTGACCAGCATCAGGATGCAGAAAACAACTTGTTTTTGATGCGCGTGGAATGGGATCTGGCCGGATTTGACCTGACCGGTGCCAAGTTCGATGTGGCTTTTTCACCAATCGCCAACAAGTTCAACATGCATTGGCAGCTCAAATTGTCGCAGCAAAGAGCGCGTGTGGCCGTCATGGTTTCGCAATATGATCATTGCCTAGCAGATTTATTACATCGTTATAAAAGCGGTGAACTGGATTGCGAGATTCCGCTGATCATCAGCAACCATCGTGATACCGAGAGGTTGGCTAAGTTCTACGGGATTGACTTCCATCATATCGCAGTAACCAAAGACAGCAAGGCCGAAGCCGAAGCTGCCCAATTCAGATTATTCGATGAGTACAAAATCGATTTGATTGTATTGGCGCGCTATATGCAGATACTGTCATCGGATTTTGTAGCGCGATACCCTCAACGCATCATCAATATCCACCACTCGTTCCTGCCAGCATTCATTGGTGCCAGGCCATACCACCGCGCCTTTGAGCGCGGCGTGAAGCTGATTGGAGCCACCAGCCATTATGTGACCGAGGATTTGGACGAAGGCCCGATTATCGAACAAGATATTGCGCGCGTATCCCATCGCGACCAAGTGGAAGATCTGATACAGAAAGGGCGTGATTTGGAACGTGTAGTGTTATCGCGTGCAGTTCGTTGGCATATCGAAAACCGGATTCTGCTCTACGCGAACAAAACCGTGATTTTTGATTAGAAAAAGAAACAAAAAAAAAGCGAGGAATCTCCTCGCTTTTTATTTCCCAGAGTATTACTCGGCTGGGACATTATCTGGAAGCGGATCGAACGGCTCATCGTCATACGCCGCAATCTCTGGCAAATCACTCCCAGAACTTGCAGAAGGCGAACTGCTTGCCCCACCAGATGAAGCACAACCAACCAAGAAAAGCATCATTACAGCAGCTAAAGCAAGTAAAAACTTATTCATTAGATTCTCCCCTGAGCTTATTAAAATTAAGAGTTCAACTCTCAGTTGTAATTTACGCCGATGGGGAAAAATCTGCAATAGCTCCAAAGATTATCTTGGCAGTATCATCTCTTTCGAATAGAGCTCTTGGATGCGTTCACGCTCACGAATGAGATATGTCTTGTCCCCGTTCACCATTATCTCCGCTGCACGGGGGCGCGTGTTGTAGTTGCTCGCCATGCTCATGCCATAAGCACCCGCTGATTTCACCGCCAGTAGATCTCCCTCAACCAAATCCAGCAACCTGTCATGGCCGAGGAAATCCCCGCTTTCGCAAACCGGGCCCACAATTTCATAAGTATGCTGAAGACCGCTTCTCGGTTTAATCGGGACAATCTCATGATAGGCATCATACAAGGCTGGGCGCATCAAATCATTCATGGCCGCATCCACAATGGCAAAGCTCTTGGCCTCGCCGGGTTTCAAATATTCCACTTTTGTAAGCAGAACACCGGCATTACCAACCAATGCACGCCCTGGTTCAAACAAAATCTTGACCTGTCGTTTGGCTAGCTTGGCCAAGAGCGCTTGCGCATAATCTGAAAACGCAGGTGGAGTCTCATCGTCGTAAGTAATGCCTATACCACCCCCTACATCAATATGGGTGATGGCAATCCCCTTAGCCTGCATGCTGTCTACCAGTTCCAGCACCTTTTCCAGCGCATCGACAAACGGCGCGATTTCCGTAATTTGCGAGCCAATATGACAATCCACGCCATGAACCGCGATATTTGGCAACGTGTTGGCCAGCAGATAAGTATCCAGCGCATCTTCAAATGCTACGCCGAATTTATTGTTTTTCAGGCCGGTAGAGATATAAGGATGTGTCTTGGCATCCACATTCGGATTCACGCGCAACGAAACCGGCGCGACTTTGCCCATCTGACCGGCTACATCATTCAGGCGAATCAGTTCTGCACGTGATTCCACGTTAAAACAGAAAATCCCAGCCTCCAGTGCAGCTCGCATTTCCTCAGAAGTCTTGCCCACCCCTGAAAACACCACCTTGCCCGCATCTCCACCCGCAGCAAGTACGCGCGCCAATTCTCCGCCGGAGACGATATCAAACCCAGCCCCCATTTTTGCGAACAGATTCAGGATGGCCAAGTTAGGATTCGCTTTTACCGCATAGCAAATCATGTGATCCACACCGGAAAGTGCAGCTCTAAAACTGCTGAACGCCTGCTCCAGCGCCGCTTTGGAATACACATAACAGGGCGTTCCATACTGGCTGACAAGCTGACTTAGTGGGACATTTTCGGCGTGCAATTCGCCTTGCTTAGATTCAAAAAAATTCACTTTAAATTAAACTCTATAATATCTATTGACTTGCAGGCTTTTCAACTTGCGGATGAGACGGAGCTGGTGCCTGCGTTTTTTGCGGATATCGTTGTTCTGGAATATACAACGGCCCTTTGGTACCACACGCAGTCAATAGAAGATAAACTACACACAGCAAAATATTGAATAGTTTCCGCATCATTCACTAAAAGTCTACTTTTTAAGACCAAATATTTTATCACCAATCTTCCGCCACACCGCATGCAACCGCTTATTCGCCAAAAAATACCGATTGTCGGAAGTTACTGGACATAGCGAAGTGGGTTTTGGCATGATTCAATCAACCAAAAAGTATTAGGAATAATCATGGTAAAAGGCATGCAAAAAGGATTTACGCTAATCGAGATAATGGTAGTAGTGGCAATTATAGGCATCATTGCCAGCATAGCGTTGCCTAGCTATACAGATTACGTCAAAAAAGGCAAGGCAGCAGAAGCTACCAGCAACCTGGCAGATTTACGCTTAAAAATGGAACAATGCTTCCAAGACAATCTCGACTACACCTTATGTGCCGCAAATTGCGCGCCTGCCTCTGGGGCAAAATACTTTGCTTACGCTTGCACCCCGGCTCCCACTACAAGCACCTATACAATTGTTGCATCCGGTGTGGCAGCAGAAAATATGGGCAACTTTGAATTTACAGTAGATCAAGCAAACAACAAGACATCAAAATATGATGGCGTTTCTTGCGCTAACAGTTGGCTATCTGGGAAAGATGCTGCATGCTAATTAAAGCAAAAAACAACCTTGACTTAACTAAGCTGCCACAACATGGCTTCAGCTTAATTGAGCTTATGATTGTTATAACGATTTTTGGCATTTTAGCCTCATTGGCCATCCCTAGCTTTAGGGTATGGACGCAGAACAATCAAATCAGAGCCGCTACTGAGTCGATACAGAATGGGATATTACTTGCCCGAGCAGAAGCCGTTAAACGCAACAGTCCCGTTCAGTTTGACTTGCGTGGGACAAATTCCGCTTGGACAGTATGCCTCAGCCCTGCGGTGCCAGGTGCATGTCCTGACCCGGATGATGCCACTACCATTCAAAGTCGAAACGTTAATGAAGGATCTTCAACAAATATTACTGTTGCAACCAGCGATGCAGTTCCGTTTGTTTTTAATGGGCTTGGGGTAATGACGAGCCCAGTTCCTGCGGCTGCCGATGGCCTTGTAAGAGTAGCTGTAGACAACACCGCCATATCACCATCTGAGAGTCGGGATTTACAGGTCGTTATAGGTGTTGGTGGAAGCTCCAAGACTTGCGACCCAGATACAGGACTAAGTTCAACCGACCCTCGCAAGTGTCCATAGCACTAGAGAAAAGGCATATGAATCAATACCAACTACCCCCTTCTTCAATACCATCGCAAAAGGGCGCTGTGCTACTGGAAGCACTTATCGCTGTGGTCATTTTTTCCTTCGGGGTTTTGGCTTTGGCCGGCTTGCAAAGTGCGATGGTCAAAAATACTTCTAATGCTAAATATCGAGCAGATGCAACATTTTTGGCCCAACAAAAACTGGGGGAAATATGGGCTAATGCCAAAAATTTAACTGGCATTGCGGACTATGTTGTTACTGATGAATATGTTTCTTTGTTGCCTGAGGGAAAACGTACAGTCACCGTTTCACCAGAACGTGTAGTTACCGTATCAATCACATGGACTGTGCCAGGAGAGGCAACACACACTTACTCGACAAATGCGCGTATAGAAGGTGTATATGATGCACCATAACCACACAGAAACTTCAGTGCACCAAAAAGGTTTTAGCCTGATTGAATTGCTAGTTGGCCTGCTCATTGGCTTGCTGGCAACCATAGTCATCGTGCAAACTTTCTCTGTTTTCGAAGGTAGAAAACGTACTACCTCAGGTAATGCAGATGCACAAACCAATGGCAACATCGCATTAACGAACATCCAGCGTAGCATCCAAATGGCCGGCTATGGCATACCGCTGCCATCTGCGGATAAAGATAACAATCCATTGAAGTGTAATGCTTTTGCCGATTTTGACCCAGATAACAATGCCGCTACCAACAATAGCACCAACTTATTTCCCATCGTAATACAAGACGACCCTGCCAACGCTAGCGACACGATTACTGTCCGTTATAGCACCTCTGCGGCAGGGGCGATCCCTGTCGGAATCGTAAACGCTGCAAACGCAACCGGCGCTGCCGGGCTTGTCGCAGACAATAATATTGGTTGTCATGACAAGGATATTGCACTCATCAGCAATGGCACCACTTGCATCATGACCACTGTTGACGATGCAAATGGTAATCCAGATACCAATGTAAACATCCGGCTCAACGCCCTTACCCCTGTAGGCAACCCGTTAGTCAACGGCGCCAAGATTGCCTGTATGGGTAATTGGCAGAATTACACGTACCAAATCGTCAATAATGAGTTGCGCCTAAACAACCAGCCAATCATTTCAGAAGTGGTAAACATGCAAGCACAATACGGCGTCTCCTCAGCCGCTGACAATAATCAGGTAAATCAATGGGTAGACGCTACCGGTGGAACATGGGCAGCCCCTACAGTAGCCAATCGCAATCGTATCAAAGCCATACGAATCGCCTTGGTTTTAAGAAACGGCTTGCGGGAGAGGGAAGATGTTACCGCCCAATGTACAACCGCCAATGGTGTAGTTAATCAAGGCCCTTGTGCTTGGGACGATACTGGCTATAGCAATGCGCCTGTAATCGACTTATCCGCTGACCCAAACTGGAAAAAATATCGTTACAGAGTTTTTGAAACAATCATCCCTTTACGGAATATGCTTTGGTCTAAGGATTCACTGAAATGAGTAAAAGATTTACTTGTTTAAATCAGCAGCGTGGCGTCGTGCTTTTCATTGCCCTGATAGCTTTGGTTGTGATGTCGTTAGCCGCAGCTGCATTAATACGCAATGTAGACACCAATACGGTAATTGCGGGGAACCTGTCCTTCAAACAATCTGCGATCGTCTCTTCCGACAGGGGAGTTGAGACAGCCATTGGCTGGATAAACTCAACAGCAGTCGCCAATGTAACCAATCTCGAGGCTGATAATGTAGCCAAAGGGTACATGGCCTCCTACGCCACCCTTGATTTGGATAATCACGCGATATTAAAGGCAGATGCTACATGGGCAAATAACAGCATGCCGGCAACTGGATCAGACATTACTGGGGGTATTGAAAATACCAGTCAAAACAATATCCGTTATATCGTGCAACGCATGTGTAGAAATCCAGGCACTCCTACAAAGGACAACTGCCTGCTTGGCGAGGCAGAAATCGGTTCCGGCAGTAAAGGCGTGAAAGATGCAACTGAGGCAGGGGCGATCATCAACACTACACAAAGTCCCGTCTATAGGATAACCGTAAGGGTTACAGGCCCAAAGAATACCGTGTCATATACACAAACATATGTATATTAGGAGTGCCCCATGAAAAAGCATCAAAATAAAAGTCCTCAATTACTAAATCATGTGTTTGGCTTGGTTTTAGCATTAAGCTTTGTCTTGCCATTTTCAGCAAAAGCCGCGCCTTTGGACTTTGCCACCATCCCATTGGCAAACAGCCCAACCGTACCCATTAAACCCAATTTACTTTTCGTGCTGGACGACTCTGGCAGTATGGGTTGGAGTTATATGCCGGACTGGGCTGCTGGTGCAGCAGATTCACTTGATAGAGACGCAAGTTACAACACGATTTCTTACGACCCTTCAATTAGATACCTGCCCCCTGTCTTCTTTGACACTAGTGGCCTAAATACCACTAAATATCTGAGCCAGACAGGCAATTCGACCAATGAAGGTGCAGGTTCAGGTACTCTGCCAAACTGGAAGAAAGTGAAAACTGATCCATACCTCAGCTCCACAACGGCTGATATAACCAGTGATGCATACTACTATAGGATTCAACCTGGCGAATATTGCACAAGAGCGGATTTAAAAGTGTGCAACGCGCAATCAGCCCCTGATACCACATACCCGTTTCCAGCGCCTCTCAGGTGGTGTAACAATAACACCAACGCAAATGCCTTAACACCGGCTGCTGGAAGCTGCCAAGCGGTGCGCGCAACAGGCTTCACTACTTTGCGTGCACCTAAACAAGTCGTTGCCACCATTACTATCTCAAGCGCTTCAAGTGCAGTAGTAAGCAGCGTCAAGGTTGGCACTCAAGAAATTTTATCCGCATCCACTGCCAGCAGTTCCACTACAAGTACAGTTGCTACTAACATCGTTAATGCAATTAACAACTGCTCAGTGACAAAAACCGGCAATTGTTCCCTTGCTGGTTATAGCGCATCGCGTTCTGGTAGCACAGTTAGCATATATGCCCCTGCACCTACAAATGTCACGCCATCGCTCACCCTTTCCAGCGGGTCTTTATCCAAAACCATTACTGCTTTTGCCGTAACCAATAATGTCCCAGGCAGCAAGTACTACACCGTTATCACTTCCTCTGTAAACAGTTACCCGCTTCCTGGATCTAGTGTCAAAGCATCAGATCGTACTGACTGTGCAGGCACCACCTGTACCTATAACGAGGAAATGACCAATTATG
>JAKOWL010000159.1 GCA_029781535.1 Pseudomonadota bacterium | reverse complement strand
ATCAGTACATCGGGAAATGGTGCAAATAATAGTTCACGTACCGCTATCAACAGCGAATCAAAAAACCATTTGTGGGAATCTTTAGTCCAAAACATCAAGGATCTGTTAGCAGAAACAGATAAAGAAGTGATTGTCTCAAGAATCGGTACAGAAGCGGATCTGGATGCACCAATAGCTAGTGTTGAGAAAGGCGGGAATAGCGAAAACGGTAATGAACAGATAAGACGCGCGAGCGAGGCACGCGATAAGGCAAAATCAGAATATAAGACATTATTGGCAGCGAATGTGATTGCCAATGCTGAGACGGGTGTGATCAGCGTGCGTGCTACTAATCGTCAACACGAGAAAGTGCAAGAGTTCATTGATAAGGTCATGAATAGTGCAAGACGCCAAGTGTTGATCGAAGCAACCATTGTCGAGGTGCAACTTAATGATAGTTTTCAGGCGGGTATAGACTGGACACGTTTGAATAACCCAGGGCATAGCGGTTTTATATTTGGACAAACCTTGGGTTCCCGAGGGTTTACTTTGAACCCGAGTACTGGTGCGATGAGCGCAGGAGAAGAAAACGCGCTAGGTGTAACATCTACTGCAGGGTTTGTGGCAGGATACCTTAACCCAATCAGTCATCTTGGCAACATCGCGGCGTCAGTGACATTGCTTAAACAGTTTGGGGACACCAAAGTGCTTTCCAGCCCTAAATTGATGGTGCTGAACAACCAGACGGCGGTGCTTAAGGTGGTGAATAACCTAGTGTATTTCACGGTGCAAGCGCAACAGTCACAGGCATCAGTCGGCGGAAGTGTATTGTCAACGATTACTACTACACCTAATACCGTGCCAGTGGGTGTGGTGATGAGTGTGACGCCACAAATCAATGATACGGGCAAAGTGAACATTAATGTGCGACCCACTATTTCACGTGTGGTCGGCTTTGTGCGGGACCCTAATCCACAGCTGGTGGCGATTCCCAGCAATATCCCTCAAATCCAGGTGCGTGAGATGGAATCATTATTGCAAATCGATAGCGGCAGTACCGCGGTCTTAGGTGGATTGATGCAGGACGAAATATTCAAGAATACCGATAAGGTGCCAGGGTTATCTGATGTGCCGGGTGTTGGCAAAGTATTTACAGGGCATAATGATGCCAATCGCAAGACTGAACTGGTGATTTTCCTGCGTCCGACTGTGATTACTAGTCCAAGCCTGGAAAGTGATGAATTGCAGAGTTACAAGCAGTATCTGCCAGAGCAGCAATTACAAAATGTGCTGGAAGAAGCTGAATAAACCGGTGAGTCAGGCGTATCATGAGCTTACTAATCAAAGCGCTGGACAAGGCTGAGAAAGCCCAGGCAGACAAAACAAAGAAAGCGCAGTCAAAACGGCGTCCGAAAGCACTTAAAACCGATTTCGGAAGCACAGGGCAATTTCAGGCCATGAGCCTTGCCGAACCTAATGCAGATCTGTTGCATACTCCGCCAGATTCACTTGCAGCTTCAAATTCGGCACAGCCATCTGGTCATGATGCAAATCCAACGCAAGGCAATAAACAGGATATTTCACCAGCACCTTCAGTGGCATCATCTGCAGCAGCACATCCTGATCGGGCAGCTAATGTGTTTGCAGCCAAACGTATAGAACCATCTCATCAGAATGCAAAACTTGCCATGTTGGGTGGCATAGCATTGTTGGCTTTATTGGCGATGGGTTGGTATGTATATCAGGCAGTTAAAGTGACAGAGCCTGCGATGCCAGTTCGCCCAGCCCCTTCTGTGGCGCCAATACAGAATATGCCTACTGTTTCAGAAGCTGCAAATCAAACTGTTCCTGCAGAAACTGTTGCGCTTACGCATACGCAGGTTTCACCAAAGCAGGATGAAATTGATACTGGCAAGCATGTACCAGATGTTGCTCCAACTGCCAAGTTGCCCAAAACAAATGTTGAAAAGACTGACAATGAAATATTCGATGTCAAAGCGCCAGTTGTCGCGGCCGAAAAAGTGACAAAGGCAAATATCGATACTTCGGGGCCTGTAGTTGCTTCGCGCAGTGTATCAGTGAGCGTGAGCAAGGTTAAACCCGATACAGCAGTCAACCCAACATTGATGCGGGCCTACGAATCTTATAACGCTGGTAATGATAGTGAAGCACAGGTTCTGTATAAGCAGGTGTTGCAGCATGATGTGCGCAATGTAGATGCGTTGCTGGGTTTGGGGGCTATTGCAACACGACAAGGGCGGGATGCAGATGCTAATGGCTGGTATCGCAAAGTGTTGGAAGTAGAGCCACGTAATACGATTGCGCAAGCTGCTATTATTGAAAACCAAAATCCGGATCAGAATGGCGAGACCCGTTTGAAATCGTTGATAGAGAAATCTCCAAATGATGCAGATTTGCATGCAAAACTTGGTCAGTGGTATGCAGGCCAGAATCAATGGGCTGCAGCACAGCAGGCTTATTTTGAAGCAAACAGACTGAACCCGAATGCAGAAAATGCATTTAATTTAGCGGTGAGTCTGGATCAGATGGGCAAACCGAAGTTGGCGCTGCCCTATTATCAAAAAGCGTTAGAAACGATTGGCAACAATAGCAGTATTGATAAAGGTGCGCTGGAAGCACGTGTTCAGGCAATTCAATAACTATGGCAGAACAAAGACGTAAATTACGCTTAGGCGAATTGATGGTACAGCAGGGCCTGATTAGTCAGGATCAGCTGCGGATTGCTTTGATCGAGCACCACCAGAATAATATCCCGCTGGGGCGGCAGCTCGTGCGGCTGGGGTTTGTCTCCGAAACCATGGTGCGCGATATGTTGGCGCATACGATTGGACAGGAAAGTGTGGATTTGGCCAATGTAGTGGCCGATGCCGATGCGCTGGCAATGGTGCCGGAAGATTTTGCCAGACGTTACCATCTGTTGCCCGTAGCGTACGAAGATACCAGCAAGACGATGACTGTGGCGATGGCTGACATGTTCAACGTGGTTGCGCTGGACCAGTTACGCGCCATGCTGGGTGGACAGATACAGCTTAAGCCAGTTCTGGCCGGTGAGGCGCAGCTTGAAGAATATATCGACCAGTTCTATGGTTATGAGTTATCTGTTGACGGGATTTTGCGTGAGATAGAGACAGGAGAAATAGATTACCAAAGTCTGACTGCCGAGGGCGATGAATACACCCAGCCTGTCGTGCGTCTGGTAGGGGCGTTGCTGATGGATGCAGTCAAGCGTGGCGCATCTGATATCCATTTTGAGCCTGAGCATGCTTTTCTGCGTATCCGTTATCGAATCGATGGCGTGTTACAACAGATTCGCAGCCTACATAAAAGTTACTGGCCGGGTGTCGCAGTCAGGTTAAAAGTTGTCAGCGGGATGGATATTGCCGAAACGCGCGCTCCACAAGATGGGCGGTTGAATATGAACCTGTGCGGACGCCCAATCGATTTCAGGGTGTCCACGCACCCTACGATTCACGGCGAAAATATCGTATTGCGCATACTGGATCGTGAAAAATCCATCATCCCGCTTGAACGCATGGGTTTGCGTTCTAGCACGCTCGACCAACTAAAACTTATGATGACTCGTCCAGAAGGGATTCTGGTAGTCACTGGCCCGACAGGCAGCGGTAAGACAACCACCCTATATTCACTGTTGTCATATAAAAACTCAGAAGCTGTCAATATCATGACCTTGGAAGACCCAGTAGAATATCCGGTCACGTTGATGCGCCAAACATCCGTTGCAGAGGTCAACAAAGTAGACTTTGCCAATGGCATTCGATCCATCATGCGTCAAGACCCGGACATTATTCTGGTTGGCGAGGTGCGTGATGAGGATACTGCCACTATGGCATTCAGGGCAGCGATGACCGGCCATCAGGTATTTACTACGCTGCATACCAATTCCGCGTTAGGCACCTTTCCTCGTTTGTTGGATATTGGTATTTCACCTGACATTATGGCAGGCAATATCATTGGTGTTGTTGCGCAGCGGCTGGTGCGCGTGCTATGCCCGCACTGCAAAGAGCCTGCAAAGCCAACGGTGGAAGAGCGGACTGTGCTTGGGGTGAAGCGCAATGAGGCGATACAGATTTTTAAACCCAAGGGATGTAAACGCTGTAGCCAAACAGGTTACCGTGGACGTATGGCGATTATCGAATTGCTGCGCATAGACAGTGATATGGATGCACTCATTGCACGTCGCGCGCCACTGGATGAATTACGGAAACTGGCATTAGCAAAAGGTTTCACTACCCTGGCAGATGATGGGGCACGCAGGATATTGGAAGGCTATACCAGCATAGAAGAAGTGATGCGGGTGATTGATTTAACTGCGCGTCTTAGCCAGTAGGTGTTGTGCGCATGGCAACTTTCAATTACAGAGCCGTGGACAAGACAGGCCGCTTTGCACAAGGCCAGATGGATGCGTTGAATGAGGTGGATTTGGAAATCCGTCTGGAACGGATGGGTTTGGATCTCGTCACATTCCGGGCAACAGAGAAATCCAGATCGGCGTTTTCCAAAAACAAAGTATCCAACCGTGATTTGGTGATGTTCTGTTTCCAGCTTGAGCAGCTTACCAGTGCGGGGGTGCCAATCCTGGAAGGGTTGAATGATCTGCGCGAAAGCTCGACCAACCCTTATTTACAGAAAGTATTAGGCGCTCTGGTGGCAGAGGTAGAAGGCGGAAAAATGCTTTCCCAAGCAATGTCCGAGCATCCGGATGTGTTCAATGAAATATTCGTGAACCTCGTGGCGGCAGGAGAGCAGACTGGTCAGTTGCCAGTCGTTTTTGATAACCTGAGTAACACGTTAAAATGGCAGGATGAGCTGTTTGCCCAGACCAAGCGATTATTGGCTTACCCGGTGTTCGTGCTGGTTGTGGTGCTGGCGGCAGTTGCTTTCTTAATGATCTATCTGGTGCCAGAGATGGTGAAGTTCCTGAATAGTTTGGGTCAGGAGCTTCCACTTAAAACCAGGGTGCTGATTTGGTTATCAGACGCCGCAGTGAATTATTGGTGGTTAATGATCACTTTGCCGCTGGCGATAGCAGCAGGTCTTACTATGCTGATTAAACAAAGCCCGGAGGCGAGATATAAGTTTGACTATATCAAGTTGCAATTGCCTTTGACGGGGGAGATTTTGCATAAAGTCATCATGGCTCGGTTTGCACGTTATTTTGCATTGATGTACCAAACGGGGATCCCTATTCTTCAGGCAATCAAGACTTGTGAGAGCATTGTAGGTAACAAAGTGATTGCGGATGCGTTAAGTCGTGTGCACACTCAAGTCAGTTCAGGCGACAGCATGAGTGACAGTTTCCATAATGCAGGTTTATTTCCTCCCTTGGTCGTGCGCATGATTAAGGTTGGGGAGAGCACGGGCGCTTTGGATAAAGCACTGTTGAATGTGAGTTATTTTTATGACCGCGATGTGAACGAGCAGATGCAGAAACTGTTAAAGCTGCTCGAGCCGGCACTGACCGTGATTCTGGGGTTAATCCTGGCATTTATCATGATGTCGGTGCTTGGTCCTGTGTACGATTCATTTACTAAGATGAAACTCTGATGCTGGCGAGCAAACAAAAAATCATTCTGTGTGCAACGAATACGTCACTCACTGCAGGGGTGTGGCAGGGTGGCAAGTTGCAAAGTCATGTGGCGTTCCAGAATAACGATCAGAATCACACTGCGTTTAGCCAGTATTTGGGACAATATCCCAATGTGGATGTGTATTTGATAGTGGATGCAGTCGAGGAAGACTACAGGCTGGAAAGTATGCCGCATACCGCCGGCAGCGCCAGACGGGAGATTGTCGAGCGGAAACTGAATCAGTTTAATCGTAATAGTCAATTCCGTGCCGCGCATTTTATCAATCGCGCTGAAGATAAGCGACGCGACGATAATTTCCTGTTCGTCGCACTGAATAATGCAGATTTCCTACAAGGCTGGCTGGATGTCATCCGCAGCAATCAGGCCCCTTTGGTTGGGGTGTATATGTTGCCGATGCTCAGCCAGGTAATCGTTCGGCAGATGAAACTGCTGGCACCTAATATCCTGTTCTGTGAACGGCTAAGTTCCGGTTTAAGGCAAACCTACTTGCATAATGGCCGGTTGCGGATGAGCCGCCTGGTGCCTATGGCTGATATTAAACCCGGTCAGCTGGCGTATTTTCATTTGATAGAGTTAGAGAAGGTTCGCCTGTATCTCTTGAGCCAGCGCTTGATAACGGGCGAGACCACATTGCAAATGGTGTTGCCTGCGATTGATGACCAGGCAGATAAAGTGGCTAAAAGCATTAGCCAGGATCAAGGTATCGGCTGTAAAACGGTGGATATATTGGCTTTTGCCAAAAATATTGGGCTTGATGCAGGGTTGGTTAAGGCTCACCCAGAATTTGTGCAGATGCAATTGCTGGCCAGCGGCAATATTCCTGACAGTCTCGCGCCGGTAGAACTCACAAAAGCATATAGCCTGAATAGGATAAGAAATAACATTTTGTGGGCAACTGCGCTTGCTGTCCTGGGAGGAGTAGTGCTTGCGGCCTATTATGCATGGTCAGGTTATCAGCAAAAAAGTCAGTTGGCCGCATTGGTGAGTCAAACCCAGCAGCAGCAGCAGTTATATGATGAGGTTGCCAAGGATTTCCCTGCGACCCCTATTCCAAGCGACCAGTTAAGAATCGCCGCAGAAGTGGCTCAAAGTATCAGGAACAATGACAGGACGCCTCGAGAGCTCATGCAGGTACTCAGTATCGCAATGGAGGCGTTGCCGGAGATTAATCTGACTCGAATGCGTTGGGTACAAACTACTCAACCAGATTTTAAAGATGAGCCAGATAGTCTGGGCTCGGTAATGCAGTCTAATCCAACAAGTGCTGATGGCGCCAAGTTGTTACAGATAGGTTTTGTCAACGCAGAGATCAAAGGGTTTACTGGAGATTATCGTGCGGCGCTTAATACGGTGAGCCAACTGGTGGCACGTTTACGACAGGATGCACGGGTTGACCAAGTCGAGATTCTGCAAGAGCCTGTCAATGTGAGCTCTCTGTCGGATTTGCAGGGCAGCACTAGAGATGAGGCGGCGACGGAACGCGCCCCTGCGATTTTTAAATTAAAAATAATACTCAAATATGTCGAAAGAACTTCGGCAGAAGGAGTTGCCCCATGACGCTTACCCAACAGGATTGGCGCAGGCTACGCCTGCCAATGTTGAGCCTAGGTTTGGCGCTGGTACTGATAGGCTTGCTGGTCAGTTTTGCCGACCGTTATCGCCTGGAGAATGAGCAGGCGATGCAGACGCAGCAAAACATGTTGAATCAGGCGCGACAAAAATATCAATCCTCTGGCATCGAAAAAGACACCATCGTCCAATACTTGCCAAAGTATAACGAGCTTATCTACAATGGTTTTGTAGGTGAAGAGCGCCGTATAGAATGGATAGAAACATTACGTCAAATCCATGCGCAGCATAAATTGTTCAGTATTGATTACAAAATCAATCTGCAGGAAGATTACAAACCTACCTTTTTAGGTAATCTGGGCAACTTTATTTTGCACAGGTCTATTATGCGGCTTGATTTGGATATGCTACACGAGGGTGATCTACTGACGTTGCTGGACGAATTGCATGCACAGCCTACACCATTCATCGTGCGCGATTGCGAATTGAAGCGCACAACAAATGCAGCCATCAACCTGAATAATCTGAGTGCAAACCTGAAAGCCAGTTGTGAAATAGACTGGCTTACCTTGCGTGACCCGCAGCTGGCGGTGACAAAATGAACAAGTATTTGGCGATACTTATGCTGCTTGGTGCCAGTACGGTCAGTATGCCAAGTAACTCCGCCGAGTCGATTGGTCGTTTGTTCACCACAACAGGGGAGCGTAGCAATCTGGAATATTTGCGCAAAACCAGAAAAAACATTCCAGTAAAGCCGGAGCAGCCATCTGAGCCTAACGTTTCTGTCCTTCATCCAATCCAATCCTTGCCTGATGAAGTGAGTCTGCAAGGGTATGTCAAACGCAATGATGGCAAGGCAGGTACGGTATGGATAAACGATAAAGCGTTGCAGGAACAAACAGGTAATAAAGAAGTGACAGTTGGAAAATTGCCAGATGAAAGCAATCGTATCCCAGTCAAAATTACCGGAAACGGCAGGTATATCGGGCTCAAGGCCGGACAAGTATATGACCCGGCAACCAATCGTGTGCGCGAAGCCAGAAGCCATGCTGCACAAGGTGAAGAAGTAAGCAGCGGTAGAATTGGTGATGAAGGTTCGCAATAATCAGCAAGGGCTGGCTTTATTGGTGTTGTTGTTTTTTCTAGCTTTGTTCGTTACAGGGTACTTGGTGCATTATTTAAACTCAGCCGAGTTAAAGAGACTTAGAGATCAACAAACAATGGCTGCATTAGCTGAAGCAAAGGCTGCATTGATTGGATGGTCAATTGCACGCGGTAGTACTGTTAATGCTCGTCCTGGGGAACTGCCATGTCCTGACAATGATGCACCGGCTACAGCTGGGTATGGAAACGAAGATGCAAGCTGTGTGTCAGGCAAGATTGGCAGGTTGCCATGGAAAACCCTGGGGGTAGATGAGATAAAAGACGGCTATGGAGAGCCGTTATGGTATGCAATCGACGGTGCTTTCCGAAAGAGGGTTTCTAATAATCAGCCAATTAACAGCGATACACGGGCTACCATGCAGGTTTACGCAGCGGATGGCGTGACTAAGATTACTACTGATGGAAATGAGGCAGCGTTCATTGTTTTTTCAGTCGGCCCTCCAATTAACGGTGAAGGGCGATCGTCAGCAAATATCGCCTTATGCGCATCTACGGGTACAAATATTTTAGAAAATCGGTGCTCGTCTAACTATTTGGAAACCACAAATGGTAAAAACAATGCCATGAACAGCGGACCTTATATTGCCGGAAATAAATCTGATACATTCAATGACCAACTTATTTACGTAACGGCTAGTGAATTAATGGTTGATATAGAAAAGCGCGTGGGTAAGGAAGCTCAAAGCTTGCTGCAGGACTATAAGAACGTGCATGGATACTATCCATCCCCTGCAAAATATAATTCAGCAGGATGTCTGGATGTTGGCAGCACTGGATATTTCACAGATTGTCAAAGCGATTCAACGATATGCAGGGGCCGCTTCCCAGATAATGCAAGTAACGGCCTTGCGCCGCCGAATGATACACCCAATTGGACGGGCTCCAATGCTTTGCCCTTGTGGTTTAGTTATAACCTGTGGGGGCAGGTTATTTATTATAGTGTTGGTGACAGCAGTCTCAAGACGCCGGCAGGCTGTGCTCCTCAGTTAACTCTGGATGCTGCGAATGTGAAGGGATTGTTTTTTACGCCTAATTCACCTTTAGGGATTGTGGTCAGAAATTCGCCAACACAAAGTACAGGGCTGAATCGATATCTGGAAGATTTTGAGAATCAGGATGGTTGGTATGTTGGGGCGAATGATATATATGTGACCCCCATATCCTCAAAGGACAGAGTGTTTGTATTGCCATAGCATTTAGGGAATTCTGTGAATATATTTTTTGAAAAGCAGCAAGATAACCGGGGCTTTACCTTGGTTGAAATGGCTATGGTGTTAGTGATAGTCGGACTGTTGGTGGCCGCTTTTCTTACGCCGTTATCTGCACAGATGGATTTGCAGCGTTATAGCGAAACTAAAAAGCAGATGGAAGATGTAAAAGAGGCGCTATATGGTTATGCCATGAGTCATACTGCTACCGATGGTAAGCCTTATTTGCCTTGTCCGGATACCGATGGGGATGGCGCAGAGAATCGTACAGGTTCGGCTTGCAGTGCTTTAGAAGGTAATATTCCTTATGCAAGTTTGGGCGTCAATTTGTTGGATAGTTGGAATAACAATTACAGATATAGAGTAACCGCAGCATTTGCAGACAATGCAACAGGCTTTACTTTAACCACGACAGGTGGGATTACAGTAAAAAATGCTGTGGCAGGAACTACAGTCGCCTCTAATATTCCGGCAATTATCATTTCATGGGGTAAAAATGGAGCAATTGTTCCTGCAGCTGGAACCGATGAAGATGAGAACCGGAATGGTGATACCAATTTTGTCACTAGAGATTTTTCAGCGACATTTGATGATGTGGTAGTTTGGGTATCCCCAAATGTATTATTTAATCGCATGGTGGCAGCAGGTAAACTACCGTAATGAATGACAACCAATTGCTACGCTATAGCCGGCATATCCTTTTGCCGCAGATAGATTACGTCGGGCAGGAGAAACTTACCAAAAGCCATGCTTTGATCGTAGGTGCTGGCGGATTGGGTGCGCCGGTCGCCCTGTACTTGGCGGCTTCAGGCGTGGGCGAATTGACGATTTGTGATTTTGATAATGTAGATCTGACGAATCTGCAGCGTCAGGTGATTCATACCACCGCTTCTGTCGGGCTGAATAAAGCGCTCTCTGCCCAGCACACGATCCAACAGATTAACCCTGATGTCATTGTCCGCACCGTGCAGAAAAAATCTACTGAAGCGGAAATGCAGACGTTAGCCGAAAAAGCCGATGTAGTGATTGATTGCTCGGATAACTTTGCCACGCGCTACGCGCTGAATCGCATCTGCTACAGGCTGAAGAAACCACTGGTTTCAGGTGCAGCTGTGCGTTTTGAAGGGCAAGTAACTGTGTTTGATTTCAGGAGTCCGAAATCGCCTTGCTATCATTGTCTTTTTCCGGATGCTGGTGAGGATCAGGAATTGCGCTGCGCCGATAATGGCGTGTTCTCACCGCTGGTGGGTATGATAGGTACTACGCAGGCTGCAGAGGCATTGAAGCTCTTGATGGGAATCGGCGAAACGCTGCAAGGGCGTTTGTTGTTGCTGGATGCCTTGGCTATGGAGTGGCGCACCATCAAGCTGGCGCGCGACCCTAAATGTACAGTTTGCAGCTGATTATTTACTGCCCACAATATTTTTTACTGCACTTACCAAATCGCCCGGCACTACGACAATTTTGCTGTTATTGGATTCTGCCATTTTTTCCATCGAGTGAATGTAGCGGTCACCCAATAAGAAGGTGGCCGAGGTGTTGTTTTCCTTCACTGCTTCGCTAATCAGCTTGATGGATTCGGCAGAGGCTTTGGCCGCAACCATTTGCGCTTCAGCATCTTTGCGAGCCGCTTCCAGACGCGCTTCGGCATTCAGGATGAGTGATTGCTTCTCGCCCTCGGCGCGTGTCACGACAGCTACGCGTTCGCGTTCTGCGCTAGCCTGCTGTTCCATCGCATGCTGCATGTTGGCTGAAGGTTTGATATCCTGGATCTCGACACTTTTTACTGTAAGTCCCCAGTCCAGTGCTTCATCTGCAATGGCTGTCTTTAATTCGGCTTTGATGCGGTCGCGTGAGGTTAGCGCGTGGTTTAGATCCATGCCGCCGATAATCGAACGCAGACTGGTTTGCACCATGTTACGCATTGCCTCACGAAAGTTCTCGATGCCGTAAACCGAGCGTTCGATGTTGCTGACTTTGATGAAAGCTACGGCATTAGCCAGAATTACGGCATTGTCGCGGGTAATCACTTCCTGTTCTGGTACATCCAGAATGATGTCCTTGGTGGTGACTTTATAGCTTACGCGGCTGAAAATCGGATTGATGATATGCAAGCCGGGTGAAAGCACCCCTGCAAATTTCCCTAACCGTTCTACTACCCATTCTTCGCCCTGAGGTACGATGCGTATGCCTTTGAACATTGCCACGGCTACCAAAAAGATTAGAATCAAACTAAATTCGGTCATGATTGTTCCTTAGTGAATATTGTTATTAATCTTAAGCGGATTGAATGCGTAATGAGTTGCCTTCTACCGCAACTACTTTTGCATGGGTACCAACAGCAATGGCCTGGTCTGAAACGGCTGGCCATTCCCGACTGCCCATCAGTCCTTGCGTGAACTGGATCTTGCCAATTTTTTCTTGAGCGCATGCTTCGATCACGATGCCCACACGGCCAATT
This sequence comes from Pseudomonadota bacterium, assembly GCA_029781535.1. Classification (GTDB taxonomy): domain Bacteria; phylum Pseudomonadota; class Gammaproteobacteria; order Burkholderiales; family Methylophilaceae; genus Methylophilus. Next base: position 1,465 of record JAKOWL010000159.1, on the reverse strand, counting down.
TCCTCGCCTTGTGCCTGACCCACGCGTGAATTGGAATCAGCCTTTTTGTAATGAAGTTTCCAGATAGCCAGCGAGCTGATGGACAAAGCGGCGAACATGGCAAACTGTATGCCATGGGGGATGCCAGGGAACATCGCCATGGTTATCGCGACGCATAATGCCGAAATGCCAAACCAGAGGATGTAAAAGGTGCCAGATGCCATTTCCATGGCCAATAATACCAAACCGATTGCACCCCAAATCCACATTGCATTGATCATGATGGCTCCTATTGCAAAGTTGATGTATCTTAGCACTAATTGAAGCAATCGCTCTACCTCATGTCCGACTGGATGCGACTGCACTAGAACAACGAAAATAGGGTACACTAATACCATCAATTGATAATGACAATGCATGGCTAACGTATATAAACTTACCCTACCTAACGACCGGGCAGAACGCATGCAGTATATGCGGCGCATGTTCCCGCAAGCGACAGGTGCATTCCTAAGTGAAAATTGGCATGGTGGCCGGGGCGAGGCAATCAAACGGCTTAATACCTTTGATGCAAAGGCTTATGAGCGAAACCGTAATTTTCTCAATGGCGCAGTCAGCCATTTATCTCCATATTTCCGGCATGGCTGCCTGACGCTCAAAGAGGCTTCAGACAATCTGCGTAACCGGTTTGGTAATGATGCTGTAGAGATTGTCGGGCAGCTGGCTTGGCGGGACTACTGGCGACGCGTTTGGTATTTGCGTGGCGATGGAATATTCAACGATATCGAGCCTGCAAAGGTTCCGCAGGGCGATAAGCTCATGCCGGATTTTATTCGTCAAGGTATTACAGGCTTGCCATGCATGGACGGATTCATCCGCGATTTAATGCATGAAGGCTATGTACATAACCACGCGCGCTTATGGTTCGCAGCTTATGTAATCCATTGGCTGAAAGTCGATTGGCGCGAGGCTGCCGACTGGTTTGAAAACTTTTCGCTCGATGGGGATAAAGCCTCAAACCATCTTTCCTGGCAGTGGGTGGCTTCACTATTCAGTTCCAAGCCGTATTATTTCAATAAGGAGAATCTGGCACGATTCACCGGTGAGAAATACTGTGCGACCTGCAAAATCAAGTGCCCGTTTGATGCGAGTTATGATGCGCTCAATGAAAAGCTGTTCATGCAAACACAAGATACGCCAGCCAAGGTTTCCCGCATTATTCCACCTCCGAAAGCGCCTATCTCCATTCATCAGGCAGTGGCGGTTTTTGTGCATGATGAAATGCTTTCGGCGGCCAATCCTTTGTTGCGCAAGCCTATACCGAAAATTTTCGTGTTTGACGATCGCTTATATGGCAAATGGCCACTCAAGCGCTTGCAGTTTATGGCGGATTGTTTGAGCGAGATGCCGGATGTGGAAGTTTGGCAGGGTGACACATATAATGTCTTGAACGAACGCGGCATCGGTCAGGTGGTGACGCAGGATA
>JAKOWL010000131.1 GCA_029781535.1 Pseudomonadota bacterium | reverse complement strand
CCACGCTGCGGTTGGCAATGGTGATACTGTCCGGCATAGCTTCCACCAACGGCTGCAGAACGCCCTGAGCTGCACCGCCAGCACCCAGTAATAATATCCGCGCATCTTTTAGTGCGGTGTTCAGATTCATCGTGATGTCGCGTACCAGACCTGCACCGTCGGTATTATCACCAGCAATATGGTTGCCGTTGAAGCTGAGCGTATTCACTGCACCGGCAACAAAGGCGCGTTCGGTATGCTGGTGACAGGCTTCGTAAGCTTCGAATTTGAACGGCACTGTGACATTCACGCCCTTGTAGCCTTCGTCCATTAGGCGCTGCACAGTCAGGCGAAAGCCGTCCAGCGGAGCCAGTATGGCCTCATAGCTGATATCCTGATGCGTTTGGCTGGCAAACGCGGCGTGTATGAGCGGGGATTTGCTATGGGCGATCGGGTTGCCTAGAACAGCATATTTGTCTGTCATTTAGTCGATCAGCGATTTAGCCGTTTGTCCAAGGTAATCCGGCATGTTTCCAGCCGTTAATGAGCGTACGTTGTTTCAATTCGTTCGCTTCGCCTTCAAAACCTTCCAGCATGTTATAAGCTTGATGGTAGCCCAGTTGTTGTGCCATGCTGGTCGCACCGTGTGAACGACCGCCGGTTCTGCACATGAATATTACAGGTGCGTTTTTATCCACGGCAGCCTGTAACTGGTTGGAAAATTCAGAATTGGGCACCATGCCCGGATAGAATGCCCATTGGATACTGATTGCATCCGGTATGCGTCCAACCAGATCCAGTTCGGCTTGGCTGCGTACATCCACCAATACTGCATCCGGATTGGACTGCAGCAGATCAAAAGCCTCTTGAGGTGTAAGTGCGCCGGCATATGGCAGTCCAAGTTGTTCCGCACGTTTATGCGCGGCTTGTAATATTTCTTGACTCATGGTGGATGCTTTCATTTTAGTAATATGAAAATAGTATAACGTGAATTTTATCCGATGGCTGCTACACCTTAATATGCATCTTTATAGTGCACGATTTTTAATTAAGCACCAATATAGTGCACAAGTAAAAAAATGTTTGTTCTAAGTAGATGAATTTAGGGAGTTTTTATGAAAAAACGCTATTTTCTCTTTGGCATAGTTCCTGCTAGAATCTCATTCTTGAGAATTTGAGTGTTTTTTAATTTCGCACCCTATTTTTTCCACCTTTAAGCCAAATACATTAGGAGAGAAGCAATGTCAGTTGCAAACGTAATGAAAATGGTAAAAGAAAACGATATCAAATTCGTTGATTTTCGTTTTACTGATACCAAGGGTAAAGAACAGCACGTTTCTGTGCCAGTTTCCCACTTCAACGAAGACAAATTTACAGAAGGCCATGCATTCGATGGTTCATCCATCGCTGGCTGGAAAGGCATCCAGGCATCTGACATGCAATTGATGCCAGATGCAGCGACTGCTTACATCGACCCATTCTTCGATGAGCCAACATTGGTGCTGACTTGCGACGTGGTAGACCCAACCGATGGCAAAGGTTACGACCGTGACCCACGCTCTATCGCTAAACGCGGTGAAGCTTACCTGAAAGCCAGTGGTATTGGTGATACCGCTTATTTTGGCCCAGAACCAGAGTTCTTCATTTTTGATTCGGTACAATGGTCTGCCGGCATGCAAGGCTGTATGGTGAAAATCAATTCCGAAGAGGCTGCTTGGGCTTCCGGCAATGAATTTGAAGGCGGCAACACTGGTCACCGTCCATCTGTGAAAGGCGGTTATTTCCCAGTTCCGCCAGTCGATTCATTCCAGGACATCCGTTCTGCCATGGTTATCACATTGGAACAATTAGGTATCCCAGTTGAAGTGCATCACCATGAAGTAGCGACAGCGGGCCAGTGTGAAATCGGTACCAAATTCAGTACACTGGTACAGCGTGCAGACTGGACACAGGTATTGAAATACGTCGTGTTGAATACTGCACATGCTTACGGCAAAACTGCGACCTTCATGCCAAAACCATTCTTTGGCGACAATGGTTCAGGTATGCACGTTCACCAATCCATCTGGAAGGATGGTAAAAACCTGTTTGCAGGCAATGGCTACGCAGGTTTGAGTGATTTTGCGTTGTACTACATCGGCGGCATCATCAAGCATGCACGTGCTCTGAACGCGATCACCAATCCATCCACTAATTCCTATAAACGTCTGGTGCCGCATTTTGAAGCGCCAGTTAAATTGGCTTATTCCGCTAAGAACCGTTCTGCTTCTATTCGCGTTCCATTCGTGCATGGCGATAAAGCACGTCGTATCGAAGCGCGCTTCCCGGATCCAACCGCTAACCCATATCTGGCATTTACTGCATTGATGATGGCCGGTTTGGATGGCGTACAGAACAAGATCCATCCAGGTGAGCCAGCGACTAAAGACTTGTACCATCTGCCACCAGAAGAAGATGCATTGATCCCAACCGTATGTTCTTCTTTGGATCAGGCATTGGAAAGCCTGGACAAAGACCGTGAGTTCCTGACTCGTGGCGGCGTGTTCTCCAATGACTTCATCGATGCATACATTGACCTGAAAATGCAAGATGTGACTCAGTTGCGTATGACACCGCATCCATTGGAATTCGGTATGTACTATAGCTGCTAATTTAGCATGCACCAAAAGAGGGCAGCCTAGGCTGCCCTTTTTTATTTCCTGACAGCGTTGTAAATATGTTGATAGAACTTTTGCCGGATTGGTGCGTCAACCACAAACCGTAATACTTCGTTGATTACTTGACCATTGTCATCTAAACTGTTGGTATGAATAGATATTTAGTGATTACGTTTTTACTGAGTGCATTTGTGTTTCAAAATGCACAGGCCGAGATTTATAAGTCTGTAGATGCGGAAGGCCATGTCACGTATTCTAATGTCAAAATCAAGGGTGGCAAGAAACTAGACCTGGAGCCTGCGGACACCAGTTTTGGCGGTGACAATAGTAAGCAGAAACGTGCACCAGCGGCCAAAACCGCCACACCAAGCGATTTTCCTAAAGTAGATTCCGGTACGCAGAATGCGCGTGACCAGAAGCGTAAAGAGATATTGCAGGCTGAACTGGATTCCGAGAAGGCAGCACTGGAAAAGGCCAAGCAAGCTTATGCAGAGGCTGAATCCAATCCTGAAGTATATAAAACCAAGGACGGCAAGACTTTCCGGAACGTAGCCAAATATGAGGAAAAATTGCAGCCATTGCGTGAGGAAATCGAAGCGCACGAACGCAATATCGAATTGCTGCAAAAAGAAATCAGCAGTATTAATTAGTCTTTCAGGCTAATTCGTTTCGTTGCCTAAAGCTGGCTCGGCTTTTGCTTAGAAACAAGCAATATTTTGATTGCTGTGATAATTTAAGCACATGGTTCAACACATCCCACAAGATTTTTCCGGCCTGGAGCATCTGGCGACTGCGGTTATTCTGCTGGATGATGCACATTGCATTGTCTACGCAAACCCGAGCGCGGAAATCTTGTTTGCGGTGAGCGCTAACCAGATTGCGCACAACCATATTTCGAATGTTTTCCTGAATTGCGATGCCTTGCAAATCGCGATCGAGAATGCGCTGAAAAATCATAGTCCATATCGCGAGCATGAACTAATCATCACCACGATGCGCCATCACTCTCAGGCGGTTACTTGTACCGTTACGCCTTTAGAAATGCCCGATGCTGCATTGATGCTGGAATTCCAGCAAATGGACCAGCAGTTGCGTATCGCCCGCGAAGAGCGCATGCTGATTCAACAGCAGGCCAATTCGGAATTGTTGCGTAATTTGGCACATGAGATTCGTAACCCCCTCGGCGGCTTGCGTGGCGCAGCGCAATTATTGGAGCATGAACTACCGCAGCCTAATCTGCGTGAATACACGCAAGTCATCATTAAAGAGGCTGACAGGCTGCATAGCCTGATGGACAGGTTGCTGGTGCCGCATCGCGTACCAAAATACGAACCGACCAATATCCACGAAGTGCTGGAGCGCGTGCGCAGCCTTCTGCTGGCGGAATCGCCGCATAACATCAAAGTGATTCGGGATTACGATACCAGCTTGCCTGAGCTGATAGGCGACCGTGAAAAACTGATACAAGCTGTACTGAACATCGCACGCAATGCAGTACAGGCGATGCAGGCATATCACACGCCGGATGCCGAAATCATTTTGAGAACACGCGCCGAAAGGCAAGTCACCCTGGCTAAAAAACGTTATCGCGTGGCAATCAAGCTGCAGATCATCGATAACGGCCCGGGCATCCCACCGGATATCCATGACAAGATTTTTTATCCGCTGGTCTCAGGGCGCGAGGGCGGCTCAGGCTTGGGCTTGGCGCTGGCGCAGACTTTCGTCACGCAGCATCATGGCATGATCGAGTGTGAGAGTCAGCCAGGAAGGACATGCTTTACGATACTGCTGCCGGTGGAAAGCAGCGTGATGAGACATGTGATTACGCAATAGTTTTTATTTAATTTTTTGGGCAAATTATGAAACCGATCTGGATTCTCGATGATGATAAGTCAATACGCTGGGTGTTTGAAAAAGCACTCGCGCGTACTGATATGGAGTTCAAGACTTTCTCATCAGTAGCCGAGGCGATGAATGCACTGGAGCATGAGCTGCCGCAAGTGGTCGTGAGTGATATCCGCATGCCTAATGGTTCCGGTCTGGATTTCCTGGCAGAGATCAAGGAAAAACATCCTGAGATCCCGGTCATCATCATGACAGCATATTCGGATCTGGAAAGCGCTGTGGCGGCGTTTCAAGGAGGGGCTTTCGAGTATCTGGCCAAGCCTTTCGATGTCGATCAGGCGATTGATGTCATTAAGCGTGCAGTCGAAGAAAGCATGCGTCAGGCGGTAGAGAACGTCAGTGCAGAAGAAACACCGGAAATCATCGGTCAGGCACCCGCGATGCAGGAGGTGTTCCGTGCCATTGGCCGTTTGAGCCGCTCACATGCGACAGTACTCATCAACGGCGAGTCTGGTAGTGGTAAGGAGCTGGTGGCGCGGGCATTACATAAACACAGCCCGCGTGCAGACAAGCCTTTTATTGCCATCAACACAGCGGCTATCCCGAAGGATCTGCTGGAGTCCGAATTGTTCGGGCATGAACGTGGTGCTTTCACTGGCGCTGCAGCGGCAAGGCGCGGTCGTTTCGAGCAGGCGGATAACGGCACCTTGTTCCTGGATGAGATCGGAGACATGCCGGCGGATCTGCAGACGCGTTTGTTGCGTGTGTTGAGCGACGGGCAGTTCTATCGTGTCGGTGGGCATCAGCCTATCAAGGTCAATGTACGGGTAATCGCAGCCACGCACCAGGATCTGGAAGAGCGCGTCAAACTTGGCCTGTTCCGTGAGGACTTGTTCCATCGTCTGAATGTGATTCGCCTGCGTTTGCCGCCATTGCGTGAACGCCGTGAAGATGTCCCACTGCTGACCAAGCATTTCCTGAATGTGAGTGCGAAACAGCTGGGTGTAGAGCCCAAACAGTTATCACCTGCCGCGCTGAAATATCTGTCTGCGGTCAACTGGAGCGGTAACGTGCGCCAGTTGGAAAACGTCTGTCATTGGCTGACAGTGATGGCGCCAGGGCAAAATGTAGATGTGGCCGATTTGCCGCCAGAACTGAAAGAGGATAGCAGCAAGCCTATCATTGCCAGCAGCTGGCAGGAAAGCCTGGCTCGCGAGGTGTCCGATGCGCTGAATCGCGGTGAACAGAATGTGATGGATGCCAAAACCAGAGAGTTCGAACGTATACTTATCGTCAATGCACTCCGCCATACAGGCGGCAGGCGTATCGAGGCCGCTAATCAGCTGGGGATGGGGCGTAACACCATTACCCGGAAAATCCAGGAACTTGGCATAGAGGATTGATTCATTGTGCGGGCATGTGCCTTGGAGCCCGCATCCAGATTGCCTTACAGGGCAACGATGTCACCAATGAACGCGCGCGAGGGTCTAGCGTGCGGATGCAAGCAATGCCGGCAGGCCAGCCACGGAATCGATGATGGCGTCTGGCTGGATTCCGGAACTTTCAGCATAAGCCTGACGATATTTGCCGGTGCGCACCAGTATGCCGGGCAGACCGGCCGCTTGGGCGCCGCCGACATCGGAATCGATATCGTCCCCTATCATCACCACTTGCTGCGGCTGCAGGTTCAGGTCGGCCAGTACCATATTGAAAAAATCTGCTGAAGGTTTGCCAATCAGCATGGCTTGTGTGTTGGCCGCATACTCCAGGCCGGTGATGAATGCGCCGATATCCATTTGCAAGCCGTTTTCGGTCTGCCAGAAACGGTTCTTATGGATAGCGATCAGCTTGGCACCGCGCATCAGGCAGGCAAACACTTCGTTCAGCATCTGGTACGTCCACGCGTCGCCGATATCACCCACGACAATGAAATTAGCATCGCTATCCGATTGTGGCAGATGCGCGAAGTCCTGTTTCACATCGTCTGCCAGCAGCAAGCGGCAAACCGGGTTGGGCTGGCTCTGCAGGTACTTTAACGCAGCCTGGGGGGCGCTGAAGATTTCCTCCGTTCCAACCTGGAAACCAAGCGCTTTGAGCTTGTGCTGCAATGATGCGAGCGAGAGTGTGCTGGTGTTGGTGACGAAGCGGCAAGCGTAGCCTGCCTTGCGGACGGCATCTACGGCCTCAATCGCGCCGGCGATGGGTTGCTTGCCAACATACAGCACGCCATCCAGATCAAACAGCACCGCTTTTATCGATGAAAACTTTGCCTTTTGCATACGGTAATTATACTGATACTATGGTGCGATGACGCATAACGTACAAGCTTTCCAAGGCATTTATCCGCAAATCGGAACTGGTGCTTTCATCCATCCGAATGCCACAGTGATTGGTGAAGTCCACATTGGTGAGAACAGCTCTATCTGGCCACAAACCGTGGTGCGCGGGGATGTGAATCTGATTCGCATCGGTAATGGCACTAACGTACAGGATCTCAGCATCTTGCATGTGAGCCACAAATCAAGCAATGATCCGGAAGGGGCACCTCTTGTCATTGGCAATAATGTGACGATAGGCCATCAAGTGATTCTGCATGGCTGCACGATAGAAGATGAATGCCTGATTGGCATGGGCAGCATCGTGATGGACAAAACCGTGGTGCAAAAACATGTGCTGCTAGGTGCCGGCAGCCTGGTGCCGGAAGGCAAGGTGCTGGAAAGCGGTTATCTATACATGGGCCGTCCAGCCAAGAAAGTACGCGCACTCACGGCAGAGGAAATCGCGCATTTCATGTATTCGGCCAATCATTACATCAAGCTGAAAAACGCGTATCAGACTTAGGGTTAAACAGGTTTTCCCTTAATTAACTTTCCTCGCTCAAGCTTGCCAGCAGATCTGCCTGATGTTCTGCGGATAGCGCATTGATCAACTCATCCATATCACCCTCGGTGATCGCATCAATCTTGTATAGCGTCAGGTTGATGCGGTGGTCGGTGATACGGCCTTGCGGGTAGTTGTAGGTGCGGATGCGTTCTGACCTGTCGCCGGAGCCAATCAGGGAGCGGCGCTCCGAGGCAATCTTGCTTTGCTGCTCATCCACCTGTTTGGCCTTGATGCGCGCTGCAAGCACCTGCATCGCTTGTGCCTTGTTGCTATGCTGGCTGCGGCCATCCTGGCATTCCACGACGATACCGGTTGGCATGTGGGTGATGCGCACGGCGGAGTCGGTCTTGTTGATGTGCTGACCGCCCGCGCCGGATGCTCGGAAGGTATCAATGCGGATGTCGGCCGGGTTGATCTCGACATCGCCTACTTCTTCGACTTCCGGCAATACGGCGACAGTACAGGCGGAGGTGTGGATGCGCCCCTGCGTCTCGGTATCCGGGACACGCTGCACACGGTGACCGCCGGATTCGAATTTCAGTTTGGAATAAGCGCCGTAACCGATGATCTTGGCGATGATTTCCTTGTAGCCCCCTACTTCGCCCTCGTTGGCACTTACTACTTCCACCTTCCAGCCTTTGCGTTCAGCATAGCGAGAATACATGCGGAAAAGATCGCCCGCGAATAGGCCGGATTCGTCCCCGCCCGTCCCGGCGCGAATTTCCAAAAAGATGTTCTTTTCATCATTCGGATCTTTAGGCAACAGCAATGTCTGCAGGCTTTTCTCAATCTCTTCCAGCTTGGATTTTGCAGTGTCGATCTCTTCCTGCGCAAAGGCTTTCATGTCGGGATCGCTCAGCAGTTCATGCGCGGTTTTCAGGTCTTTCTCGGTCTGCTCGTAGGCGCGATATTGCTCGACGATAGGCGTGATCTCAGCGTGTTCCTGGCTCAGCTTGCGATAGTTGTCCATGTTGTTGGTTACGCCTTCGCTGGAGAGTAGTCCGTTCAGTTCATCTAGGCGTTCGCTGAGAGTGGCCAATTTCTGCAAAATGCTGGGTTTCATACGGGTAAGCTGCTTATTTGTAGGGTTATACGGGTGTATTAGTCTTTGATCTGGTAAATCTGGCGTATCAGGTTCTCTACACGGGTATGTTCATCCCCATGGGATTGATTGAGTGCGTGGCTGGGGGCATGTAAGAACTTGTTGGTGAGTGCGTTACTGAGCATCTCGAGCGCTTTTTCTGCCGATTCGCCTTTTTGCAATAGCTTGAGTGCTTTTTCCAATTCGGTCTGACGCATGCTTTCGGCTTGGTCTCGTATCGCCTTGATGGTGGGTACGGCATCGCGCTTTTTCAGCCAGTGCATGAAGCTTTCCACACGCGCAGCTACAATTTGTTCAGCATTCACCGCAGCTTCCTGACGGTTGACGATGCCGTCGGAAACCACTTGCGCCAAGTCATCGACGGTGTACAGGAACACATCATCCAGCTGCGCCACCTCGGGTTCGATATCGCGCGGTACGGCCAAGTCCACCATGAACATCGGACGATGGCGCCTTGCTTTTACCGCACGTTCCACCATGCCCAGACCAACGATAGGCAATTGGCTGGCGGTACTGGTGATGACGATGTCGAACTCGGCGAGGCGGCCCGGCAGGTCATGCAGCAGAATAGCTTCGCTTTTGATGCCTAGTGCGCTGATTTTTTCAGCCAAATCCTGACCGCGCTCCAATGTACGGTTGGCGACAGTCACGCTTTTAGGTTTTTGTGCGGCAAAGTGGTCTGCACATAGCTCGATCATTTCACCTGCGCCGATGAACAGTACGTGTTGGTCACGCAGGTCGCCAAAAATGCGTTGCGCCAGTTTAATGGCTGCCGCTGCCATCGAGATGCTGCTAGTGCCGATATCGGTGTTGGTGCGAACTTCCTTGGCGACTTCGAAGGTGCGTTGAAACAGCTTATGCAACAAAACGCCTAAGGTACCTGCTTCCTGGGCGATTTTGACTGATTGCTTGAATTGACCGAGGATTTGCGGCTCGCCCAGCACCATGCTGTCCAGCCCGCTGGCAACGCGGAATGCGTGCTTTACGGCTTCCTGGTTGCTCAAGGTATAGGTGTAAGGTTTTACCTCAGCCAGTTTTAGCTGGTGGTACGAAGCAAGCCAGTCGAGCACAGGGGTGGGCTCTGGCGATTGTACATAGATCTCGGTGCGATTGCAGGTAGACAGGATGGCAGCCTCATTTACATCATGGGCGCTTAAATCGCTGAGAGCGTGGCGCAAGTTGTCATTGTTGAACGCAACGTGCTCGCGAATCGCGATGGGAGCCGTTGTATGGTTCAAGCCTATGGTAAAAAGCTGCATATTGTTATTTTACCAACGCTTCGCTGGCATTAAAAATTTCTGTGATATGTCGAAACATGCGTAATTTTCGGCGATTCGCTTATCTTAAGCAAGAAATAGCGTTAAAATAGTACTTTAAGTTAGAAATTATCAGATAAACAGTAATCACGGACAATTACCATGAGCAAAACATTCCGCATCGCCCCCAGCATTCTGTCTGCCAATTTTGCCAAATTAGGTCAGGAAATCGAAAACGTTATTAAATCCGGTACGGACATCGTGCATTTTGATGTGATGGATAACCATTTCGTGCCCAACCTGACGATTGGCCCATTGGTCTGCGATGCGATCCGTGATATCTCAAAAGAGGTGGGCGCTTTGATCGACGTGCATTTGATGATCGAGCCAGTAGACCGTATCGTGCCGGATTTTGCCAAGGCAGGCGCAAACATCATCACTTTCCATCCGGAGGCTTCTACGCACATAGACCGTACGTTGAATCTGATTCGTGATAACGGCTGTAAATCCGGTTTGGTGTTCAACCCTGCAACGCCATTGAATTATCTGGATTATGTGATGGACAAAGTAGACATGGTATTGCTGATGTCTGTGAACCCGGGTTTTGGTGGTCAGAAATTTATCCCGAGCGCATTGCAGAAACTGCGCGAGGCGCGTGCCAGAATTGATGCTTACACCAAAGAGACTGGCCGCGAAATCTGGTTGGAAATCGATGGTGGCGTGAACGCGCAAAATATTGTAGATATCGCTAGAGCAGGCGCGGATACATTTGTAGCAGGCAACGCAATCTTTACCAAAGGACAGGATTCTGATCCGAACCGCTATGACACGGTAGTGAAAGAGCTGCGCGCTGCATTGGCCACTGTTTAATGATGATGAATTCCCAAGTACAAAAAATGCAATTAAGTTGGTGTAACAGCTGGCGATGGCCCCAGTAGGCCATGTCGTCGCGTGTTAACACGCCTTTTTGCACTTGATTAAACTTGGGAATTTTATGTCACACACACTCACTTCAAATGAATTCAACAGCTTTGCTGCGCAAGGCTATAACCGTATCCCGCTGGTGCTGGAAGTGCCGGCGGATCTGGATACCCCACTCTCACTTTACCTGAAACTCGCCAATAAACCATATTCGTATCTGCTGGAGAGCGTACATGGCGGCGAGCGGTTTGGCCGTTACTCCATCATTGGTTTGCCAGCCCAGACCCGTATCCAGGCATGCGGCTTCGATGTGCAGGTCTTGAAGGATGGTCAGGTAGTCGAGACACATTCGAACACGAATCCGCTGGATTTTGTCAAAGCTTTTCAGGCGCGTTTCAACCCCCCTCCCGCCGAAAAATTGCATACAGGTTTGCCAAGGTTTACTGGCGGTTTGGCGGGATATTTCGGTTATGAGACGATCGCCTACATCGAAAAGCGCTTGGTCGCTCACGATAAGCCGGATGCGCTAGGCGTGCCGGATGTGCTGCTCATGGTGTCTGAGGAGATTGCCGTCGTGGATAACCTGAGCGGCAAGCTTTATTTGATTGTCTATGCCAATCCAGAAGAGCCAGACGCTTATGATAAAGCCATGGCGCGCATGCAAACATTAAAACAACTGATCCATACTACGGTAGACGCCCCGGAAGCCGGTGTCTATGCACCTGTCGAGGCTGCGTCAGAATTCGGTGAAACCAAATTCAAAGCCGCTGTGGAACGTGCTAAGCAATACATCTTCGAAGGCGATATCATGCAGGTGGTGCTGGCGCAGCGCATGTCACAGCCGTTTGCCGCACACCCGCTCACTTTATACCGAGCATTGCGCAGCCTGAATCCTTCCCCGTACATGTTCTATTACGACATGGGCGACCATCATGTGGTGGGTGCTTCCCCCGAGATTCTGGTGCGACTGGAAGACGATACTGTGACAGTGCGCCCGATTGCCGGTACGCGCCCGCGCGGCAAGACGCGTGAGCAGGATATGGCACTGGCCGATGAATTGCTGGCTGATCCGAAAGAGCGTGCTGAACACGTACAGCTGATGGATCTGGGTCGCAACGATGTAGGACGCGTCGCAGTGACTGGCAGTGTAAAAGTTACAGATAACATGGTTATCGAGCGTTACTCGCATGTGATGCATATCGTATCCAACGTGGAAGGCAAGCTAAAGCCGAACATGGATGCCATTGATGTGCTGAAAGCGACTTTCCCGGCCGGTACTGTTTCCGGTGCACCCAAGGTGCGTGCGATGGAGATCATCCACGAACTGGAGCCAAGCAAGCGCGGTATTTATGCCGGTGCGGTAGGCTATCTGGGATTCAATGGCGATATGGATGTGGCGATTGCCATCCGCACTGCAGTGGTAAAAGACAAGACGCTTTACGTACAGGCCGGTGCGGGCATCGTGGCGGATTCTATACCGCATAACGAATGGGTAGAGACACAAAACAAGGCGCGCGCCGTGCTGCGGGCTGCCGAAATGGCGCTTTCAGGTTTGGGTAAGGGAGAATAGTCATGCTGTTGATGATTGATAATTACGACTCGTTCACCTACAACCTGGTGCAATACTTCGGCGAGCTGGGGCAAGACGTGCAGGTCTATCGCAACGATGAGATCGACCTGAACACCGTGGCAGAGCTGAAACCGCGTCACATCGTGATTTCACCCGGCCCATGCACACCGAATGAGGCAGGGATAAGCGTGCCGCTGATCCATGAATTTGCAGGCAAGATCCCGTTGCTGGGTGTTTGCCTGGGGCATCAGAGCATCGGCCAGGCGTTTGGCGGCAAGATTATCCATGCCAAACAGCTGATGCATGGCAAGACATCGCTGATCTATCACAAAGATATCGGCGTGTTTAAGGGGTTGCCTAATCCATACACGGCGACACGTTACCATTCGTTGGTTATCGAGCGAGAGACAATTCCTGATTGTCTGGAGATTACCGCCTGGACCGATGATGGCGAGATCATGGGTGTGAAGCACAAGGCATTGCCGGTGGAAGGCGTGCAGTTCCATCCAGAGTCCATATTGACTGATTATGGTCATGAGCTGCTGGATAACTTCTTGAAAGCCTATTAAAGCAGCAAACTGCGTCGTGATACGTTGTTGCTCAAAGATTTTGCATGCTTACATACAACCGCGTATGCGGCGCATCCAAAATCATTTCGCGCCTAGTCTCACATAGCACTTTGCGCTTTATAATAAAACCATGAGTGAATTTAAAAACGCACTAAACAGCTTACTCGACCGCCAAAACCTGTTGCACAGCCAAATGCTGGCCGTGATGCAGCAGGTCATGGGCGGTGAACTCACGCCGGCACAAATCTCGGCTTTGCTCATCGCATTACGTATGAAGGGCGAGACAGTGGATGAGATTGCTGCCGCAGCAACCGTGATGCGCCAACTCTCGACCAAGGTGGACGTGCTCGATAAAACGCACTTGGTGGATACCTGCGGTACCGGAGGCGATGGTATTCAAACCTTTAATGTTTCTACGGTCTCTGCTGTTGTAGCTGCGGCTGCGGGTGCCAAAGTGGCCAAGCATGGCGGGCGTTCGGTGTCTTCCACCAGCGGTAGTGCCGATGTGCTCGAAGCATTGGGCGTTAACGTCAATCAGACACCTGAACATGTCGCTGATGGTGTGAACCAGATTGGTATCGGTTTCATGTTCGCACCCAATCATCACAGTGCCATGAAGCACGCGGCTCCGGTGCGCCGGGAACTGGGTGTGCGCACGCTGTTCAACCTGCTTGGCCCGCTGACCAATCCTGCTTCCGCCAAGCGGCAAGTCATGGGGGTGTTCGACAAGGAGCTGACAGGCAAGCTGGCGCGCGTACTGCAAAAGCTGGGTTCCGAACATGTGCTGGTGGTGCATGGCGCCGATGGCATGGATGAGATCTCTTTTTCCGGCGATACCTATGTTGCTGAGCTAAAAGAAGGTGAAGTGCGCGAATACACGCTCAACCCTGCGCAGTTTGGCATGCCCTTGCATGCGCTCAAAGATATCCAGATCCATAGTGCAGAGGAATCCAAAGCCATGATCATGGATGTGCTGGAAGGCAGGCATGGTGCCGCTCGCGACATCGTGCTGCTGAACGCAGGCGCCGCGATTTATGTGGCAGGTCTGGAAGCCAGTATCCATGCGGGTATCCAGCGCGCTGCAGAAGTCATCGATAGCGGTGCGGCCCTACAAAGACTGGTGCAATTGGTACAGTTTACGAACACATGATGCGCAATTTATTCATCATCTTGATGCTTGCTTTGCTGGCAAGCGCTTGCGACCGGGGCAATTACCCGACCACAGCACAATCCTCTGCGCAGCAGATTGCAATCGCCTCGCCTATCACTACGGTAGATTCGGCTTACGCCAATCGTGTATCCGATGTGCTGGTGGAAGGCGAAGGAGAAGTGGTCAAGCTTTTGCCGGATGACAACAAAGGTTCAAGGCATCAAAAGTTCCTGGTGCGCGCGCCCAATGGCAAAACTCTGCTGTTCGCGCATAATATCGATTTGGCCGGGCGCATCGATGATATCAAGGTGGGTGATCAGGTCAGTTTTCGGGGCGAGTATGTGTTCAACCCCAAAGGTGGTGTCGTGCATTGGACACATCATGACCCGCGAGGTGCGCATCCGGCTGGTTGGATCAAACATAACGGACAGACATATCAATGAGTGACATTCTAAACAGGATTCTGGAAACCAAGCTGCAGGAAGTGGCGGCTGCAAAAGAAAGCATCAGCCTCGAGCAGATGCAGGCTTTGGCGCTGGCGCAATTGCCAGCGCGGGATTTCGTCAGCGCGATTCGTGCCAAGATTACGGCTGGCCAAGCGGCTGTGATTGCCGAAATCAAGAAAGCCAGTCCGTCCAAAGGGGTGATTCGTGCAGACTTCAGGCCGGCAGAAATAGCGGCAAGCTATGAGCAAGGTGGCGCGGCGTGTTTGTCAGTGCTTACTGACAAAGACTATTTCCAGGGTTCGCCGGAATATCTCAAGCAGGCGCGAGCAGCCTGTGATCTGCCTGTGCTGCGCAAGGATTTCATGATCGACCCGTATCAAGTCTACGAAGCGCGTGCGATGGGGGCAGACTGTATCCTGCTGATAGCCGCGGCGCTGGGCTTACCGGAGATGCAGGCTCTGGAGAAAGTGGCGCATGAACTTGGCATGGCCGTGCTGGTAGAAGTACACAATGCCGAAGAGCTTGCGCAGGCGATCCAGCTGGAAACACCGTTGCTGGGCATCAACAACCGCAATCTGCGCACATTCGAAGTGACGCTGCAAACCACGCTGGACCTGCTGTCCAGCATTGGCAAGGACAAGATCGTGGTGACCGAGTCCGGCATCTTCACTGCCGACGATGTCGCCTTGATGCGCAAAAACAACGTACACACGTTTTTGGTTGGCGAGGCGTTCATGCGTCAGGCCGACCCCGGTGCAGAACTGGCCAAGGTGTTTGCCTAAACGCATTGGTCGCGTTGTTGTCGGGTTTTGCCGTACTATAGACATGTTTTGATAAAGAGGTAAATGATGAGCCAATTCCTGCCTATCCGCCCACGTCGCATGCGCCGCGATGACTTTTCCCGCCGCATGATGCGCGAGCATGTGTTTACCGCCAATGATCTGATTTACCCCGTATTCGTGCTGGAAGGTGAAAACAGGACCGAGGCCGTTGCCAGCATGCCCGGCGTGCACCGCCAGAGCATCGATATCCTGCTCAAAACGGCGGAGGAATGCGTCGAGTTAGGCATTCCGGCAATCGCCATTTTCCCGGTCGTGCCCCAGCAATTCAAAAGCCTGGATGCTGCGGAAGCATTCCACAAGCATGGGCTGGTGCCTCGCACGGTCAAGGCGTTGAAAAAAGCCTTCCCCGAATTGGGCGTGATTACCGATGTAGCACTCGATCCATATACTACACATGGGCAAGACGGCCTGATCGATGAAGCAGGCTATGTGCTTAATGACGAAACCGTAGCCGTGCTGGTGAGACAGGCCTTGTGCCATGCCGAGGCTGGCGCGGACATTGTCGCGCCCAGCGACATGATGGATGGTCGCATCGGAGCGATACGTGATGCTCTTGAGGAAGCTGGTCATATCCATACCCGCATCCTCGCCTATTCTGCCAAATACGCCTCCAGTTTTTATGGGCCGTTCCGCGATGCGGTCGGCTCGGCAGCCAATCTGGGCAAAGGCAACAAATACACCTATCAGATGGACCCTGCCAACAGCGACGAAGCTGTTCGCGAAGTCGCCATGGATATCGAAGAAGGCGCCGACATGGTGATGGTCAAACCCGGTATGCCATACCTGGATATCGTCCGCCGCGTCAAACAGGAGTTTGGTGTGCCTACGTTCGCCTACCATGTCAGCGGCGAATACGCCATGCTCAAAGCCGCCGCGCAGAATGGCTGGCTGGATGAAAAAGCCTGCGTGCTGGAGGCGATGTTGAGCTTTAAACGCGCCGGGGCGGATGGGGTGCTGACGTACTATGCGATGGATGTGGCGAGGTGGTTGAGTGACTAAAGTTACAGCGATTTTTGCAGTAATCCTATTCGGAATCGTGACTTTTTTTAGCGGGATTTATGATATATATCAACATCATCCGACGAATTTATCGAATGAGCTTAACATGTATTCCATGATGTCTATCGTTGTCTTGCTTCCTTTTTACTTGCTTATTACTTTAATCAGTGAAGAAAAATCTGAATTTAATTTTTTAGTAGCGGTAGGAGGCTTAATATCAGCAATTATTGCAATTAGAGTGCATTACGGAGAAGTAAGTAGTCATGACCCTTCATGGGGATTTTCAATAATTATAGTTCCTATACTTCAAATACCATGTGTTGCGATTGTGTGGTTTATATCAAAATTCGGTAAATCAAAGTAATTCAATTTTAGTAGGTAAGTTTAAATTTCGCCTCTAGGCGAGTTACTTTCTTGTGCGTGCCCCCAAGAAAGTAACCAAAGAAGAGGGCAACCCGCTGCCGCGTTTTTCCTTCGGTCTTAGCGCGGCGACTGGGGCGGCTGCGGAACTCGCGCTTTCAGCGCTCAAACAGTCCTCGCCGCCTGCCATCTGCCGCTCAAGCCTTAGGCGCGACAGAGGGCTACAAAACCATACGCATGCGTACGCGTTCATTATCAAAGCCGATGTTCTGAAAGGCAAACTGGATGCGGCTTCCAGGTCGGTGTTGTATATAATGAAAATTCTCACCAAAAATCCCTTAACCCTAATCACGCTGATTGACCGTGTAACACGCAAGGTGACATACTTCCACGCATGAGTCTGGATGTCTTTTCCGATGATGTGTTGATGACGAAGTTCTGCGCGGGAGATGCGCAGGCTTTTGAGTTGTTGTATGCGCGGCACGAAAGGCCGCTGTATCGCTATGTCCGCCGCGTGCTAGGTACGGCGCTGGAGGCACAGGTGGATGAGGTGTTTCAAGATACCTGGATGAAACTGGTGGATAACCGCGCCAACTGGCGTGAGCGGGAAGATGCGAGCTTTAAGACCTGGCTGTTCATGCTGGCGCATCATCGTGCGGTGGATGTGCTGCGTAAAGGTGGGCGGGAGGTTTCTACGGATCATGGTTGGCAAGATAACGCCTGGCTAGATGACGAAGCGGAATCGCCTTGGCAGTTATGGCCTGCCTCCAGTGTCGATGAGCCGGAGCAGCAGGCTTTCTGGCGCAAGGCCGGGCAAAAGCTGCTGGATTGCCTGGATGGCTTGCCGGCGCTGCAGCGCGCAGCGTTTTTGCTGCATCATGAGGATGGATTGGGTTTGGACGAGATGACACGAGTATTGGATGCGGAGTTCGAGACGGTGAAGAGCCGTTTGCGTTACGCGCTATCCAAGTTGCGCGCCTGCATGGGTGCTTATTTGCCGCCGGCGGTGAAATGATGGACATGCGCGACTCACATCTGGAAAAAGCCTTGCAACATGCGCCGGATCGCGAATTGCAACCGAACGACGAAGTGCGCAGGTGTGTACTGGCGTATGCTGCCAGACCCGTAAAAAAGCATTGGCTGCAATATCTTTCTAGCAAGCTGAATCAGTGGCATGTCACCCCTGCGCAACTAGGTGGCATGAGTAGTGTGGCGGTGGCTTTGCTGGTGCTGCTGATGGTGCACGAGCAGCGGCCGCAAGAGGGTGAATGGGCTCCTCCGGCCAGTTCTGAGCAAGTTGCAAAAGCAGACAGGCTGCGAAAACAGGCTAAAGTAGCGGAATCTGCCCCGAAACCCATGCCTGCAAGAGAAACGGCGCGGGAAGAAAAAGCTGCTTTGGGTGAGCTGCAGGCTACACCGGGAGAGATTGCCACGCGCGCCGATGTCAAATCAGAGGCCGATAAATTGCAGGTGGAACCCCCTTCAATGGCAGATGCTGCGCCTGTGGCCACACCGTTGCAGGAAAGCACCAGCCCGGCGCCAGCAGCTATTCATGGTGCTGAGGGTGAGATTGGGGCTGCAGCCCCAATGGCGGTTTTGCCTGAGCAACGTGCGAAATCCAGGCTTGAGCCTCTAGGTAAAAATCTCGCTATGGAGGATGATTCTGAGGATTCCGATTTGCAATATGAGCTCATGACACAAAGCGGAACAGCACTTGCCGAGCGGGATATTCAGGCAGGCAAATTGCGTCTGTTGCGTGTCGAAAGTCCAAATGGCGAACGCTGTGACGAACCCATCACACATGCCCCGCAAGTGGATGCGGAAACCGGCTATCCGGTAGAGGTGATGGATGTGTGTATTGTGCCTGTGGCACTTATGGATGGGGTTAGGGCGTACAACCAGGAAATGCGCGCTTACAAGCGGCAGGCTAACCGATAAGCGCGGCCAGTTCCTGCGTGTTGGCGCGTTGTATGTTGGCGCCATTCACTGCGCCTTTGGGAGAAACCCGCAGATCATCGATATCGAACACGCTGAGTTTGATAAGGCCGTATTCGGTTTCCAGTGTGAATACCGGTACGGTTTTGCGGACTTTTTCTTTTTTGTCCTTGCTGGGCTTGTCGGACAAGCGGTAGCTTTTCTCGCTGCTCTGGAAAGGAATCTGCTGATTGAGCAAAAATAACTCTACCTCTTTGGCGCTGTCTGCAAACAGGTGAATATCTGTCTGCGCGAATTTGCCTGCAGTACCATCCAGCACTGCGCCGGTCAAATGCGGGTTGAAGCGTTCAAACAGGTGCATGGTTGCCAGAGCAGCCTTGCGCAAGTCCAGCAGATTCTGCGGCTGTTCGTCGGCATTGAAGATCTCATGATAAAGCCGTACTTCTTCTTCGATCTCGGCGTTGCTGGGCAGCATGCTACCATCCGTCACGCCTAGCTGCCGCCCGGCCTTTTTCTTGGCATATCCATAATCGAATATCCCTTCTTCCGCCATCATGCGTGCGGCGGTCTGGGCTATCATTTGCCGGATATGGCCAGGGTGCTCACGTGCCATGTCTAGTAACCGCTGGGGTTCATCATTCTTGCTGCAGCATTGGCAGGATCTTCAGCGGGAGTTTCCCAGTCACGCGGGGCCGCTGGAGGCGGACGGTTTGTCGGGGTGCTGGACGGTGGTCTTGGCTGCAGCGGGTTATCGGTCATGCTGTCCGGGAAATTCGTCCCATCGGGCTCTTCCATTGGTGGTAATGGTCTTTCAACAGAAGGTGGCGGATTTTCATGGTAGAAATATTCGTATATGCCCTCTTCGCTTTCGTCAATCAATATCCCTGTGACAGGGTCGATTTTGACTTTCATCACGCCATCCGGCATTGGCATCGGTGAATCCGGGATGCTGCGCAAGGCTGTATCCATGTATTTGATCCAGATGGGCAATGCGGCTTTACCACCAGTCTCATCCCTGCCCAAGGTGTGTGGCTGGTCGTAACCTATCCATGCAATGGCAACCTGCTTGGGCGTGAAGCCGGCAAACCACGCATCCACCTGATTGTTGGTGGTACCGGTCTTGCCGGCGATATCCTGACGACCCAAAGCTTTGGCTCGTGTGGCTGTGCCGAACTGGATGACGTCCCGCATCATGGAGGTCATCAAGAAAGCGTTGCGGCTATCAATCACGCGAGGCGCGTCTTTTCCGGCGACTGGATAGCGCATCTCTTCCAGCACTTTGCCGTCACTGTCGGTGATCTTGCTGATCAGGTGGGGCTTGATTTGATAGCCGCCGTTTGCAAAGACTGCATATCCGCTGGCCATTCCCCAGGGGGTGACAGAGCCAGCGCCAAGTGCCATGGTCAGGTAGGCGGGATGATCTTTGCGGGAAAAGCCAAACTTGGTCACGTAATCCTGAGCATAACGTGTTCCAATGCTTTCTAAGATGCGGATAGAAACCATGTTCTTCGATTTTGTCAGTGCAGTGCGCATCCGGATCGGGCCGTCATATCTGGCATCAAAGTTCTTCGGGTCCCAGCCCTTTGCGCTGCCTGTCTCCTCCGCAGTCATGCTGATAGGTTCATCCTCGATGATGCTGGCTGGAGTGAAGCCTTTCTCCAAGGAGGCTGAGTAAATGAAAGGTTTAAAGCTTGAGCCAGGCTGACGCCATGCTTGTGTCACATGATTGAACTTGTTCTTGTTGAAATCGAAACCGCCAACTAATGCTTGGACTGCGCCTGTTTCCGGATCCAGCGCGATCAAAGCCGATTCCACGGAAGGCAGCTGTATGATATGCCAGCCATCCTGCTTTTTGAGTAGGCGTACTACAGATCCAGGTTTGATCTTGTGGTTTGCAGGATTTTTGTCGGCCAGATTTTTTTGTAGCAGACTCAAGCCGGGGCCAGAGATAATCAGAGATTCGCCTTGTTGGCTGAACACTTTTACTTCCTTGGCTGAAACCTCGGTAACAACAGCCGGTATCAGGCCTTGATATGCTTCAATTTCATCCAGCACCGGTTTTAGATTTTCTTCCAAATTGCCAGACCTGAACTGATTCAAGTCAATGGTTTTTTCTGCCTTCTGGAAGCCTTGCCGTTGCTGGTATTCCAGAATACCCTGCAATACGGCCGCATTGGCGGCCTCCTGATTGACCTTTTTGATGGTGGTATAAACTTTCAGGCCGCTGCTGTATATCTCTTCCTGATAACTTTCATACAGCATCTGGCGCACGATTTCTGCGACATAGTCTGCCTGCAATTCACCTGCCAGCTTGGATGTCTTGAATTTGAGCTTGTAGGCCATGGCTTCTTTGAATGCCGCTTCCTCGATGAAGCCAAAGCGGTTCATGTCACGCAACACCTCGTGCTGGCGAGAGATGGCGCGGTCTGGGTGGACGAATGGGTTGTAGCCGGAAGGCGCTTTAGGTAAACCCGCCAGCAATGCGGATTCTGCCAGGTTGAGCTTGCTTAGTGGTTTGCCGTAATAAACTTGGGATGCGGCCGCGAACCCATAGGCACGTTGTCCCAGATAGATTTGATTGAGATAAAGCTCAAGGATTTGGTCTTTGCTGAGCGTTTTCTCAATTTTCATGGCCAGCAAAGCTTCTTTGATTTTAATGAGGATGGTACGTTTTTTACCCGGTACGGTGAAAAAGTTCTTGGCCACCTGCATGGTAATCGTACTTGCGCCCTCGTGGCCTCTGCCGGTCAGGTTGTTCTTGATGGCGCGTACTATGCCTTTGGTATCTACCCCGCCATGTTGATAGAAACGCCTATCTTCAATCGCCAATACTGCATCTTTCAAATTCTTTGGCACATCTTGAATCTTGATAAAAGCGCGTCGCTCTTCACCAAAAACGCCAATCAGGGCGCCTTCCTGCGTATATACCCGTAAGGGGAGTTTGGGATGGTAATTGGTCAGGGTCTCAAGTGACGGTAGGCTAGGGTATATCAGGCTGACGGCTAATACCCCTAGAGAGGCGCAAGCAAGCACAAAGACCAGAATGAACAAAATAAGGAAATGCCACCACTTTTTGGGAGTCATAGGGCTAGTTTCAACCAAATCAGAATCAAGGCAACAGTATATAAGGTAACGTGAATAACCCAAAATTTGTCAGGTGTTGATAAACCATGATGGCATTAGCTAAAAAAGCACATGTGTTGTAAATGCGCCAAAGGTGTTTCGACAAAAAACATTATTTGCTTTACAGGGCGTAAAGTTGTTGCTAGGATTTAATGTAAATTATCGCAATTGTGCGTAACTAACGAATATAGAAAGAGAATTTTAATTTGAAATTCGACTTTTTTAATGAGAGTACGCCGCCTTTGATTGGCGTGGACATCGGTGCATCCGCTGTCAAGATGGTAGAGCTTTCTGGATCTGCCAAGACTGGGTATCGCCTAGAGGGTTATTCCATTGCAGCTGTTCCCAAGGATGCTGTCGTGGATGGAAATGTGACCAACCTAGAGCAAGTTGCCGAAGCAGTCAAGCTGGCATGGAAGCTTTTAGGTACGCGTGAGAAGCGCGCTGCGATGGCGTTGCCTTCTGCAGCGGTCATTACAAAGAAGGTAATGATGACAGCTGGCTTGCGCGAAGAGGAAATGGAAGTGCAGGTTGAGGGAGAGGCAAACCAATATATTCCTTTCCCGCTGGAAGAAGTCAATATCGACTTTCAAGTCTTGGGTGCTTCATCCAATAATCCTGACGAAGTGGAAGTATTGATTGCCGCTGCCCGTAAGGAAAAAATCGAAGACCGTGTCGCGGCCGCCGAGGAAGCGGGTTTAAAAGTGACGGTGATGGATGTGGATACCTATGCTACCGAAGCTGCTTATCAACTCGTCGCCAACCAGTTGCCGAACGCAGGCAAGGACCAAACAGTCATGATTGTCGACTTAGGTGCATCCATGATGCACATTAATGTGCTGCATGATAATAAATCGGTATATATCCGTGAACAGGCATTTGGCGGTGCTCAGCTAACACAGGAAATCCAACGTCGTTTTGGTTTGTCTGTGGAAGAGGCGGAAATTGCCAAGCGTAAAGGTGGGCTGCCTGATAGTTATGAGGGTGAAGTCCTTCAGCCGTATATGCATGCACTTGCAACAGAGGTTGCCAGGGGTATGCAGTTTTTTACTAGTTCCACTCAATATAACCGGGTAGATCATATTGTACTGGCAGGTGGATGCGCTGCTATTCCAGCTATGGATGTGATGGTGCAAGATCGTACACAGGTGAATACTGTGGTAGCTAATCCATTTCAATCAATGACTTTCAGTAACCGTATCAAACAACAGCAGGCTACAACCGATGCGCCAGCGTTGATTGTGGCTTGTGGGCTTGCTATGCGGGGGGTGGATTAACATGATCCGCATTAATCTTTTACCACATCGTCAGCTTAAGCGTGCTGAGAGACAGAGACAGTTCGGACTGATGGCACTCATGTCGTTAGTTGCAGCAAGTGCGGTTGTATTCACCGGATGGACGTATCTCGGTGCAAAAAAGGACGCTCAACTTGAAAGAAACAGTCGGCTAGAAGCAGCTATCGCTAAGCTGGATAAGGAAATTGCCGATATCAAGAATCTGCAAGAGCAAATCAATGCGCTCTTGGAGCGCAAGCAGGTCGTGGAGAACTTGCAAACCAATCGTAGTCAGGCTGTGGTTGTCCTTGATGAGTTGGCCCGGCAGCTGCCTGAAGGTATGTATTTTACTAGCATTAAGCAAACAGGTAATACCATCACCCTGCAAGGGATGGCCGATACCAATGCTCGCGTTGCAACATTGGTGCGTAATCTGACCGTTTCAAATTGGATGGAATCCCCAAGTTTGGTTGAAATCAAAGCGGTTACCATCAATGGCGTTAAACAAAATGAGTTTACGTTGAATGTCGTCCTGAAAGCGCAGCAGGTGGAAACTGCTCCTGCAGATAAAAACAAGCCGGGGGCTAAGCCATGAATTTAGATGATTTTAGAAATATTGATCTTAATAATGTCGGCAGTTTACCCATCCCGGTTAAGCTGGTGTTGTTAACCGTATTGTTTGTTGTGTTGGTTGGTCTTGGATACTGGTTTCTATGGAGTGGTCAAATCGAAGAATGGAATCAGGCTGAAGCAAAAGAGCAGGATTTAAGACAGACTTTTCTGACCAAAAAAAGCCAGGCCGTCAAAATCGATGCATATCGGCAGCAGATGGTGGATATCGAAAAAACATTCGGGGCATTATTAAAACAGTTGCCAGACAAATCGCAAATGGACGGTTTGCTGACGGATATTAACCAGGCAGGTCTTGGACGCGGGTTGGAGTTCGAATTGTTCAAGCCCGGTTCTGAAGTGATGGCGGATTTTTATGCCGAGATGCCGATACAAGTGAAAATTAAAGGTACCTACCATGACATCGGCGCTTTTGCGACAGATGTTTCCAAGTTGTCCAGGATTGTGACGTTGAATAACTTAAGTATTGCGCCTATCAACAAGGATGCTAAAGATGGCTTGCTTACGATGGAGGCTGTTGCACAGACCTATCGTTATCTGGATTCATCAGAGGTTGCCAGCCAAAGGGATGCCAAGAAGAAAGCTAATAAGGACAAGAAATAATGAGAATGTCTTACGGTTTAATTAGCATGATTCTATTCAGTACACTTTTGGTTGCTTGTAGTGGCAATCAAGGTGACGATCTTGATAAGTTCATGGAAAGCGCTGCTAATGACATGAGCAAAGGGGTTAAACCGTTGCCGGAAGTTAAGCCATATACCCCGTTGCAATATAATGCGGACGGCACCTTATCTGATCCATTTAGGGCGCGTAAGGCAACAAGTACAAGCAGTTTGCAACCCAATACGAATCGACCTAAAGAGCCGTTGGAGGCTTATCCATTGGAAAGTCTGAAGTATGTCGGATTGCTTAGCAAAAATAAGAGTGTATATGGGTTAATCAAAACTCCGGACAACACGGTACAGCAAATCAAAATAGGTAATTACTTGGGCCCGAACTATGGTTTGGTGACAGCAATCAACGAAAATGCGGTTGAACTCAAAGAGATCGTGCAAGATGATTTGACAGGTGACTGGGTGGAACGTAATGCAAGCATCAACTTGCAAGAATAATACGATGGGAATCAATATGAACAAATCTTTCATTAAATTTTTTATTGCGGCGTTGTCATTAGCGCTCGGTTTGCTGGGGCAGGCGTTTGCAGCAGACCCAGAAAATATTTATGGTAATTCGATAGAGAATATTGATTTTTCAACCCTT
Organism: Pseudomonadota bacterium; assembly: GCA_029781535.1. Lineage (GTDB taxonomy): Bacteria > Pseudomonadota > Gammaproteobacteria > Burkholderiales > Methylophilaceae > Methylophilus. The sequence continues at coordinate 4,404 of JAKOWL010000131.1, read as the reverse complement.
TCGGGTGGGCGTGTAATAGTAAAGGTCAAACTGAAAGCGCCCATGACAAACCCGCCGGCTGGGTTTACTTTGAATAATCCGGCCCGTATTGCGTTGGATTTTCCTGATACCGCTAACGGCTTGACAAAAAGTAATATCCCTACTGATCAAGGGGCGCTTAAAAGCATTACATTGGCCCAAGCAAAAGACCGTACCCGTATGGTATTGAATTTGACAAAAAACGTAGGGTACAACACAGCAATTAACGGTAATGAAGTTACTATCAACTTGCAAGGTAGCGAAGTCGGCGCAGGGACGCCTACGACAGAAACGCGTTTTGCTGAATCTCAAGTAGGCAGCGTTGAGCATTCTATTACCGGCGTTGATTTTGCACGTGGTAAAAATGGTGAAGGGCGTGTATTGGTCGATTTGTCTGATGCAAATACCGGCATCAATATCAAACAAAAAGGCAAATTGATCACAATCGACTTTATCAACACGGATGTACCTGCGGAGTTACAGCGTCGCTTGAACGTGACCAATTTTAATACTCCGGTGTTGTATGTGGATACCATGAAGCAAGGGAAGAATGGCCGGATGGTGATTGAGCCTAAAGGTGACTGGGAGCAGTCCGCATATCAAGCTGATAAGAAATTTATCTTGGATGTTCGTCAAAAGGTAGAAGATCCTAATAAATTGGTTCAGAGTTCAAAGCCTGGCTATGCAGGGGAGAAATTGTCTCTGAATTTCCAAAATATTGAAGTGCGTTCAGTGCTACAGGTTATTGCTGACTTTACAGGACTCAATATCGTGGCTAGCGACACGGTGACTGGTAATATCACGTTACGCCTGAAAGATGTGCCATGGGATCAGGCGATGGATGTCATCATGCAGAACAAAGGCCTGACTATGCGTAAAAGAGGCAATGTGATTACAGTTGCCCCAGCAGATGAAGTTGCCGCTAAGGAAAAGGCAGCCTTGGAGGCTATCAAGCAGATAGAGGATCTGGAGCCATTGAGAACAGAAGTTTTCACATTGAAGTATCAAAAAGCAGAGGCTTTTCAGAAGATTCTGATGGGTACAAGCGCAACGGGTAGCGCCAGCTCAAGCGGTACAGGTGGTAAAAGCAACAAGAGCATCCTTTCCGAACGAGGTAGTGCAGTGATTGATCCGAGGACCAATACTCTGTTTATTCAGGATACAGCTAAAAAGCTGGATGAGATCCAGGCAATCATCAACAAGACTGATGTGCCGGTGCGTCAAGTGATGATCGAGTCGCGCTTAGTGTTGGCAGATGATAAATTCGGGAAAGAGCTTGGTGCAAGGTTTGGGGTAGAAAGCCAGACAACACCAGGGGCAAATGTTTTGATGGTGGGCGGGAATTTAGCCAATACTAGTGCGGTTAGCAGAACGAGCGCGGATGGTAAGACGGTTACACAGTCGGCTAGCACAGGCGGATTGATGTCAAACCTGCCAGTTTCTAGCATCTCTGGCGCGTCGAGTGCCGGCAGTATTGCGTTCAGTTTGTTCAGGTTGCCTGCAGGATTGTTGTTAAACCTGGAATTAACTGCGTTGGAAACAGATAAGCGTGGCAAGATTGTTTCCAGCCCGCGCGTCACGACTGCCAATCAGCAAAAAGCCAAGATTGCACAAGGTACCGAAATTCCATATCTGCAGGCATCGAGCAGTGGTGCAACTAATGTGGCATTCAAAGAGGCTGTGTTGAGTCTGGAAGTAACGCCTCAAATTACGCCGGATGAGAAAATCATCATGGATCTGGAAGTGAAAAAAGAGAAAGTGGGGCAAGTATTCTTTGGCGTGCCTTCAATCGATACGCAAAAAGTGAATACTCAAGTGTTGGTATCTAATGGCGAAACGGCGGTGCTAGGTGGTATTTATGAGCAAACCGAGCGCAATGATGTGGATAAAGTACCATTCTTTGGAGATTTGCCAATCATCGGTAATGCATTCAAGCGCCGCTTCAAGCAGGATGATAAAACTGAGCTGTTGATTTTCATTACACCTAAGATTATGGATGAAAGTTTAACCTTGCACTAAATCAACTGACAGAAAACTAGCAATCCCTTAAAATGCCTATCATTAAATGTGATAGGCATTTTTGTTTTGTTACCTGGAAATCGTAATATTTACTTTATAGGACTGATGGGGGCCGGCAAGACCACTGTGGGCAAACTGCTTGCTAAACAACTTGGTCGAACTTTCTATGATTCCGATCACGAGATTGAAAAGCGAACCGGCGTTAAGATCCCAATTATTTTTGAACTTGAGGGAGAAGAGGGCTTCCGCAAGCGTGAAAAGACGGCAATTCAAGAGTTGTCTGAAATGACAAATATCGTACTCGCTACGGGAGGGGGTGCCGTTTTGGCTAAAGAGAATCGCGATGTTTTAAAAAATACAGGTGTGGTGATTTATTTACGCGCAAATGTGAATGAATTATGGCATCGTACTCGACATGATAAGCAAAGGCCGTTATTGCAAAACGTTGATATAAGGGCAAAACTTGAGCAGCTATATGCCGAGCGTGACCCTTTATATACGGAAACCGCGACACTCATTATCGACACGGGCAATCAACCGGTCGCAACGATTATTAACCGCATAGAGCAGGCACTTTCAACTTTATGATGCAAACATTGACCGTTGCGCTTGGTGAGCGCAGTTACCCAATCCATATTGGCTCTGGGCTGATTTCTCAGGCGGAATTGATTCTGCCTTATCTTAAGCGTAAGCAAGTCGCGATAGTTACTAATACCACCGTAGCGCCATTGTACCTGGCAAAGTTGGCGGAACCTTTAAGGCAAAATGGCGTAGACGTCATAGAGATGATTTTGCCGGATGGTGAGGCATATAAAAATAGTGAGACATTGAATCTTATTTACGATGCTTTACTGAAGCAGCGAGCCGAACGCAGTACCACCTTGATAGCGCTGGGCGGTGGCGTGATTGGTGACTTGACGGGATTTGCTGCTGCAACATACCAGCGAGGGGTGCCGTTCATTCAAATACCTACTACGTTATTATCTCAAGTGGATTCCAGTGTCGGGGGTAAGACCGGAATCAACCACCCATTAGGCAAAAACATGATAGGTGCATTCTACCAACCACAACTGGTGCTGGCGGATACCGACACACTTAAAACCCTGCCTCCGCGTGAGCTGTCTGCCGGGCTGGCTGAAGTGATCAAATATGGCCTGATACGCGATACGGATTTCTTTGATTGGTTAGAAACCAATATGCCAAAACTGATGGCGCTGGATGAGGCGGCGGTAACATATGCCATTTACCGCAGTTGCCAAAATAAAGCAGAAGTCGTGGCTGCGGATGAGCGAGAAGGTGGCGAGCGTGCTTTATTGAACTTGGGTCATACCTTCGGACATGCTATCGAAACCGCCATGGGCTATGGCGTGTGGTTGCATGGTGAGGCTGTGGCGGCTGGAACGATGCAGGCGGCAGCGTTATCGCAGCGTATGGGCTGGCTTAGCGACAAAGATTTTGTGCGAATGGAAGTTATTTTCAAGACAGCTAACTTGCCAATCCAGGCGCCTAAACTTGGTGCAGACCAATATTTAAACCTGATGCAGTCAGATAAAAAAGTTCAGGATGGGAAAATCCGCTTTGTGCTGCAAAAAGGAATTGGTAAGGCCGTCATTACTAGCGAGTATGATTTGACTCAGCTTAAAGCGGTGCTTTCTTAGAATCAATAGTTATATATAGCCAACCCATGTGCAATTGTTGCTTCTATACAACAGTTTTAAATAAGAACTGCATAAAAATTACAAACTTGTTCGCCTTTTAAAGTGTTTTTTGGCATACTTTGCCTACCTTCTTAGTAAATAGCAGTAATGTGTTTTATTGAGGAAGTTCGCGAACTTCCTCGTTTTTGGCAATAAGGGAGTAATCACTGGATTGCTAGAAATGAGGGTGAATTAAGCAGTAAATTTTGCAGTACGATTTAAAACTAGGAGAATTATATGAGCAAAAAATTAAGTTTAGCAGTTGCTTCAGCACTGTTGGCTGCAGCTTCAAGTGCTAACGCTGGCATCATGATTCCAGCTGGCGATTGGACTTTGGACATCGGTGGTGTTGTAAACGCTTACTATACACACACAAATACTAGCGGCGACGCAGTTGGTTTGGGTGGCGCTACAGAGCGTGGTGACAAATCCGTTGCAAACATCACAACAGGCTTGTTGCCTAACTACCTGTCAGTTTCAGGTAAAACACGTCAAAATGACTTGGATGTTGGTTTCACAATCAGCATCAACCCAGGTGCTTCAACAACTCAATCTGGTATCCAATCAGCTCACCAAGAAAACCGTCAAGCATTCTTGACATTTGGTGACAAATCATGGGGTTCTATCAAATTAGGTAAAGATCTGGGCATTTTCGCTTCTGACGCTATCT
>JAKOWL010000088.1 GCA_029781535.1 Pseudomonadota bacterium | reverse complement strand
GCTTCCCAGGCTTTGTTAACTGATTGAGTATATTTGTTCCAAAGCGCCACACCGCCAGCAACCGCTGCAGATATTGCTATAATCGCCCAGCCTATAGGGCCTAATGCAGTCCAGAAGGAATACAGGGCGACTTTTAATTTGGCCAATACGCCGGAAAGGACAACTCCACTTTTTGCCGCCAAGTACATCTGCAACTTATAAATTCCTACCGCTTTGCTCACAAAGCTAAGAATCGGAATCTGGGTCGCTAGTTGTCCTTTTAACGCCAAGGACACTGCTTGAAATATTGCTGTAGCCCCTGCGGCAACTCTTGAGGCTATCGCATAAGTCAACAGCGCAGTTGCAGCAAACCTGATAATGGCCCAGTTTTCAATAAACATCCGGCCCACAAACCCAAATGCTCGAATAATAAAATTGGCGATGTTCGCTGCCGTCTGCCCCCACCTTTGCAGCGTTGACTGATTAGCTTCTGCCCATCTTATGGCGCTTTTAAGTGAGTTCGTTATTCCTTCCACAATAACGCTGATCGCCGGCAAAGCTAGTGGCCTCGCAATGGCATTTTTGAGTGTATCCCAAAATCTCGGTAGTGAACCGATTTGCTTACCGACGGCACCCATGCTGGCTTCATAAGTGCCGGCAATCTTTTCACCCTCGGCCAGGATATAGTTCAGCATGGCCTGCTTCTTTTCAGCCTCGGAGAGTTGCTTTACAGTCTTGCCGACGGTTTTGGCGTAGTCGTTATAAATTTCGTTCATGTTCCGGGTCATGCCGAATGCAGACAGCAGCTCCGGCCGCTGCTTGGCTATGGCCTCAGTCATTTGCTCGGCGGCCTGGGAGGAGTTGTAACCAGCAATAACCGCTGCATCCTGGGCTACACGGGCAAGCTTAGCGGCATCAGCAGTATCAAGTTGGGCCTGCATAAAGCGGGTAAGAATTTGTGTGGCTTCCTGTTCAGCGATACCAAGCTCCATTATTGCTTTTTTATCTGCCTCAACAGCAGACCGCATGTAGCCGGAAGACCTTGCAACAGAAAGCATGGCTACATTGAGCACTTCCGTCCTGGCGGCAGTCTTAGTAAAATCGGTTATTGCGCCGCCCAAGGACCGGAATCCGGACACCAACCCCATGCCCATGG
>JAKOWL010000065.1 GCA_029781535.1 Pseudomonadota bacterium | reverse complement strand
CCACGGGGGCATAAATGTCGTAGCGGCGCAGCTTGTCTACACCGACATATTTCGCTTTGAGCTTGAAATAGTGCTGGAAGATTTTCGCATTCCTGCGCGCTACGTTTAACAAGGCATCCACAGCTTCATCAGGCACATCGTTGCTCAGGTTGCGCGCCGCAATCGGACTGTTGAACTTCCGCAGGACAATGTTTTCATTATGCCAGTCGCGCACGCGGGTTTGATACATCTGCCCCAGGATCGGCGCGTCATTGCCATAAACACGGAGCTGTTCCTGATAGCTCCTGGCCCGCAGTTCGGGCTCCGCGCTGTAACGATACGAATACAACTCAGATTCGGTGAGTTCCTTGGTCTCGCCATCCACTTCCATCTTAAAAACATAGCGGTTCGTAATGGCGTCGTAGAGTGTGTTCAATGCTTCGGGGCCGGTCACGTTCTTGAGATTGACCACCTTTTCCTCAGGCTCGCTCAATGTGTGCGGCTTGAACAGGCGCAGCGCATACAAGTAATAACGATAATCGCCTGATGCATTCATCAAGCGTTTCGCATTGGCCTCATCCAGTTCCTTCCACCACAGGCTGAAGAATAATGTACGGTTTTCGACCTCAGCCAAAAACTGCTGCACACGTGCCTGAAGCGAAAGCGCGGCCTGGTCCTGTGTATCTGCGGTAAAGGATAAACCGGCAAAGGAATAAAGTTTGTTCGCCACGCGCGTGGTTTCTTCCGAGGCACGCATAATGTCCAAGAACTGCTCGGTTGAAATATCAGGTTTGAGCTTGCCTCGCACACCCTCAAAGGATGTGACCTGTTCTTCAATCAGGTCAAACGCGTTCTGCAATTCAGGGCTGTCATAACCGGGATACAGAGGAGCAAGGCTCCATTTTTGAAGTGTATAAGACATAGGATTCTCCATTTATGCTTGCTGTTTTCTTTCTCGATACGCCAAAATGCCAAGAATGATCAGAGTCACAACTGTACATACAGTGCCAAGTATAAGTGTCGTGAGGTAGCGAGGGTCAACATAGGAGGACACTGCCACAGTGATAACATCAGTGGCTCGCTTGGAGTCACCATAGTTATCCAGGCTCCAAACACGGGAGTGATAATACAGGTCATAGGCCATTAAGGCCGCCGCAAACAGCACCATCATTTTCTCATCATGATGCGCCTTCTCCCAGCTTTTGATCAGAGTCTGGAATTGAAGGCTTGCAAGAATAACCAGGAAAGCCAACGGGACGATCAAAAAACGAGTTG
>JAKOWL010000039.1 GCA_029781535.1 Pseudomonadota bacterium | reverse complement strand
GGCGATTTGGATGCAGCCACCCGCTTCTTCAACGCCTCCTTGGCGCTGGGCAGTTGATCTGTTACCCCATCATCGACATCGGACGATGTTGAAACGCCTCCGCCAAATGCACGGACTGGATCTCTTCAAACCCCGCTAAATCTGCAATGGTGCGAGCACGTTTGAGGATACAACTGAGCTTTTCGCAATTCGCGCGCAGTATTCTAATGAGAATATCAGAAGCTGAAAGCTCGTGAAGTACATAAACCAAAAGCGGTAGAGTATATATCTCTGCCGCTTTTGGTTTTGGCCTGATTGCCAATCAGTTTTAAGTCGAAAAAGGCTTGAACAGCCTGATGTTTTGCCGCCCACGTGCCGCCTACGCTCGTTTACGAAACTTATACCCATATACGATCAACCAAAATAGATACATGCTAGATTACCCTAACATCAACTTCGGCCGATACTGCAACGCCTCTGCCAGATGCACAGACTGGATCTCTTCACTTCCTGCAAGGTCCGCGATCGTGCGCGCCAGCTTCAAGATGCGGTGATAGGCACGTGCTGACAAATTGAGCTGCATCATCGCCGCCCGCATCAAACTTTGACCTTCGTCCTGCAACTTACAGAATTGCCGTATCTCCCCAACGTGCATATCTGCGTTGCAGATGATGTCGGACTGCGAACTGGCAAAGCGTTGTTGTTGAATATTGCGTGCCGCCTGTACACGCTTGCGAATCGACTCGCTCGTCTCCCCCATTCGGTCACCGCTTAACTTTTCATAATCCACTCTGGGCACTTCGATGTGGATATCAATGCGGTCAAGCAAGGGACCGGAGATCCGCTTTTGATATTTGGTAACGACAGCAGGCGCACACCCACAGGCTTTTTGTGGGTCATTTAGCCAGCCACAGGGGCAGGGATACACTCAATCCGACATATTTCTCTTGCTCAGTAACGAGGAGAAGGTTTGTTTTGAGATCTCTTTCAGGGTTAACTGCTAAATCTCACGTGTGATGCAGACCTGAAAGAGGTAACCTTAGAACGCGGGTTCAAATCCTGTCGGGGCCGCAACACGTAACCCACTTACGCAACATCTGGCGGGGAGAATCAGATATGGCTGTACCAACGTT